>NZ_JAAKZY010000237.1 GCF_011045015.1 Streptomyces scabichelini
GCCCTTACCCGTCCCATACCAAGGGGCTCCGCCCCTGGACCCCGCTGATCGGCCTGGCGGCCTCGTCCTCAAACGCCGGACGGGCTGAATTCAGCCCGTCCGGCGTTTGAGGACCGGGGGTCCGGGGGCTGGCCCCCGAAACGGGGTCCGGGGCGAAGCCCCAGGAGAGTGGACGGGAACGGGTAGGGGCGGCGGGGGCGAAACAGCCCCGCCCTACCCAGCCGCGCTCACACCTCGTCAGCCGGCAACCGAAACCGACGGCTCGCCGGAGGCGGTTCCGTCCGCCTCCATCTGTTCGGCGATCTTCATCGCCTCCTCGATCAGGGTCTCCACGATCTTCGACTCGGGCACCGTCTTGATGACCTCGCCCTTGACGAAGATCTGCCCCTTGCCGTTGCCGGAGGCGACGCCGAGGTCGGCCTCGCGGGCCTCGCCCGGGCCGTTCACGACGCAGCCCATGACCGCGACGCGCAGCGGGACCTCCATGCCCGTGAGGCCCGCCGTGACCTCCTCGGCCAGCTTGTAGACGTCCACCTGGGCACGGCCGCAGGACGGACACGACACGATCTCCAGGCCGCGCTGGCGGAGGTTCAGCGACTCCAGGATCTGGTTGCCGACCTTGACCTCCTCCACCGGAGGCGCCGACAGGGAGACACGGATCGTGTCGCCGATCCCCTCGGAGAGCAGCGCGCCGAAGGCGACAGCCGACTTGATCGTGCCCTGGAAGGCGGGGCCCGCCTCCGTCACACCCAGGTGCAGCGGGTAGTCACACGCGGCGGCCAGCTGCCGGTACGCGTTGACCATCACCACCGGGTCGTTGTGCTTGACCGAGATCTTGATGTCCCGGAAGTCGTGCTCCTCGAAGAGGGACGCCTCCCACAGGGCCGACTCGACCAGCGCCTCAGGCGTCGCCTTGCCGTACTTCTGGAGCAGACGACGGTCCAGCGAGCCCGCGTTCACGCCGATGCGGATCGGCGTGCCATGGTCCTTGGCGGCCCGCGCGATCTCCTTCACCTTGTCGTCGAACTGCTTGATGTTGCCGGGATTGACGCGGACGGCCGCGCATCCCGCCTCGATCGCGGCGAAGACGTACTTCGGCTGAAAATGGATGTCGGCGATGACCGGGATCTGCGACTTCTTGGCGATCACCGACAGCGCGTCCGCGTCGTCCTGAGTCGGACAGGCGACCCGTACGATCTGGCAGCCGGACGCCGTCAGCTCGGCGATCTGCTGCAGCGTGGCGCCGATGTCCGACGTACGCGTCGTCGTCATGGACTGCACCGAGACGGGCGCGTCTCCACCCACGGCCACGGTCCCGACCTGGATCTGCCGGCTCTTCCGGCGCTCGGCGAGCTTGGTCGGAACGGACGGCATGCCGAGAGAAATCGCAGTCATCTGCTGTGCAACCCCAAGGTAAGGATCGGTCGGTCCCGAAAGCTGACGGGCTCCAGCCAACGAGATTACGGCACCCCCGCAGACGGGAGCACATCCCCTGCGCAGGTCCCCCCAATAGAGGGCGACCGGACACAAAGAGTGTCCGGTCGCCACAAACTCCGTATTGCTAGGAGATTCTCACCGGGTTAACGACATCTGCCACCAGGACCAGCAAGGTGAAGCAGATGAAGATCCCGGCCACCACATAGGCCACCGGCATCAGCTTCGCCACGTCGAACGGCCCCGGGTCGGGCCTCCTGAACACCTTCGCCACGTTCCGGCGCAGCGATTCCCACAGGGCGCCCGCCATGTGCCCGCCGTCGAGCGGGAGCAGCGGGAGCATGTTGAACAGGAACAGGGAGAGGTTGAAGCCCGCGACGAGGAACAGCATCATCGCGATCTGGTTCTCCGGCGGGATGTCGAGCGTGAAGACCTCGCCGCCGACACGGGCCGCGCCGACCACACCCATCGGGGAGTCGTCCTCGCGCGGACCGTCGCCGAACGCCGCGTCCCAGAGGGCGGGGACCTTGGACGGCAGGTCGATCAGCGACTGGACGCCGTTCTCCATCATGTCGCCCATGCGGTCCACGGACTGGCCGAAGGACTGCTGGACGATGCCGGAGGCGGGCGTGAAGCCGAGGAAGCCGGCGTACACGTACTCGCCCTCGACATAGCTGCCGTTGCCGTCCGTCTTGCTGACCTGGTTCTTGATCAGGTGCGCGGAGAGGTCGAGCTGCTTGCCGTCACGGTCGATGGTGAGGGTGACGTCCTTGCCGGGGTTGGCGCGGATGTCCTTCTGGAGCGTGGACCAGTCCTTCACGGACTCGCCGTTGAACGCGACGATCTTGTCGCCCAGCTTGAGGCCGGCTGCCTTCGCGGGAGCCGCCTGGTCGCCCTTCGCGCACTTGGTGCGGTTCTCGCTCTGCTGGATGACGCAGTCGGAGACCTTGCCGACCGTGGTGGTCTGGGTCTGGATGCCGAAGGTCATCATCACGCCCATGAAGATCACGACGGCCAGGATCAGGTTCATGAAGGGGCCGGCGAACATCACGATGAAGCGCTTCCAGGGCTTGCGCGTGTAGAAGAGGCGTTTCTCGTCGCCGGGGCGCAGCTCCTCGAAGGCCTGTGCGCGGGCGTCCTCGATCATGCCGCGCCACGGGGAGGTGGAGCGCGCCTCGAGTCTGCCGTCAGGGCCCGGCGGGAACATGCCGATCATTCGGATGTAGCCGCCGAACGGGATCGCCTTGAGGCCGTACTCGGTCTCGCCCTTCTTCCGTGACCAGATGGTCGGTCCGAAGCCGACCATGTACTGCGGTACGCGGATGCCGAAGAGCTTGGCCGTGGAGAGATGTCCCAGCTCGTGCCAGGCGATCGAGAAGAGCAGGCCGATCGCGAAGACGACTATGCCGAGGATCGTCATCAGGGTCGTCATGCACGAGCCTCCGCCGTGTTCGTCTGCGCTGTCTGTGTGGTCTGCACTGTCTGCGCCGTCTGTTGCGTCTGTTGGGTCTTGGTCAGTTCCCGGGCCCGGGCGCGTGCCCAGGTCTCCGCTTCGAGGACGTCCGCGACGGTGAGCGAGGTTCCCGTAGAGGGCGTGCCGTGTTCCTCGACCACCTTCGTCACGGTGTCCATGATCCCGTTGAAGGGCAGGGCGCCCTTCAGGAACGCGTCCACGCATTCCTCGTTCGCGGCATTGAACACGGCCGGGGCCGTGCCCGCGAGTTCCCCGACGTGCCGGGCGAGCCCCACCGACGGAAACGCGTCGTTGTCGAGCGGGAAGAACTCCCAGCTCGACGCCTTCGACCAGTCGAAGGCGGGGGCGGCGTCGGGGACGCGCTCCGGCCAGCCCAGTCCGATGGCGATCGGCCCGCGCATGTCGGGGGGCGTCGCCTGGGCGATCGTCGATCCGTCCGTGAACTCCACCATCGAGTGGACATACGACTGGGGGTGGACGACCACCTCAATCCGCGCGAAGGGAATGTCGTAGAGGAGGTGCGCCTCGATGACTTCGAGCCCCTTGTTGACGAGGGTCGCGGAGTTGACGGTGATGACCGGGCCCATGGCCCAGGTGGGGTGCGCGAGGGCGTCGGCCGGGGCGACGTTCGCCAGTTCTTCCTTCGTACGTCCCCTGAAGGGGCCCCCGGAGGCGGTGACGACGAGCTTGCGTACGTCCGCTCTGGTGCCCGAGGCGAGCGCCTGGAAGAGGGCCGCGTGCTCGGAGTCGACCGGGATGATCTGCCCCGGCTTGGCGAGCGCCTTCACCAGCGGGCCGCCGACGATGAGCGACTCCTTGTTGGCGAGCGCGAGCGTGCGGCCCGCTTCGAGTGCGGCGAGGGTGGGCGCGAGCCCGATCGAGCCGGTGATGCCGTTGAGCACGGTGTGGCACTCGGAGGCGGCGAGCCGCGTGGCCGCGTCCGCTCCGGCGAGGATCTCGGGAAGCGGCTCCCCGGGCCCGTACTGCGTGCTCAGGGCCTCCCGAAGCGCCGGTACGGCATCCTCCCGGGCGACCGCGACGGTACGCACCCGAAGCCGGCGCGCCTGCTCCGCCAGCAGCTCCACCCTCCCGCCCGCCGCGGAGAGCCCGGTCACCCGGAACCTGTCGGGATTGCGCACCACGAGATCGATGGCCTGCGTGCCGATCGACCCGGTCGACCCGAGGATCACCACGTCCCTGGGCCCGTCCCCGGCCACGGGGTCGAAGACGAGATGCGGATCGGCGAGAGGGGCTGGACTGTCACTCATCCCTCCATTGTGGCCGCACCGGGCCACCGACAGGACAGGGCGTCCCTTTACTTGCGTCGCCGGCGGTTCTTCGACCTGTTGGACTTGGTCGACTTCTTGGGCTGGCGGCGGGGCGGGGCGGGCTTCGTCTCGGTGACCGTTTCCGCCGAAGCCGGAGCCGAACCCGAACCCGAAGCGGAACCCGAAGACTTCGAAAGCGACGGCGCCGCGTCGGACCGGCTGAAGTCACCCTGGACCACACCGTCCGCCGTATCCAGCGTGGGCGCGGTGAACTGAAGGTGATCGTCGCGCCGCCCTGGCTCCAGGGTTTCCTGACCGTCGCGGGCCTTGCCCGAGGCGTCGAGGTTGAAGACGTACCCGACGGACTCCTCCTTGATGGCCTCCGTCATCGCGGCGTACATGTCGTAGCCCTCGCGCTCGTACTCGATGATCGGCTCACGGCCCAGCGTCCAGCGCAGGCCGATGCCGTCGCGGAGGTAGTCCATCTCGTAGAGGTGCTCGCGCCATTTGCGGTCGAGGACCGAGAGGACGACGAGGCGTTCCAGGTCACGGAGGGCGTCGGCGCCGAGTTCGGCCTCGCGGTCCTCGTAGCGGGCGTGAATGTCCTCCGTGATCGCCTCGATCAGGTCGTCGGCGGTGAGGTTCGGGCGCCCGCCGACCTCGTCCTCCAGGTCCTCGATGGTGACCTTGACCGGGTAGAGCTGCTTGAAGGCGCCCCACAGCCGCTCCAGGTTCCACTCCTCGGGGAAGCCCTCGGCGGTCTCCTCGGTGATGTACGCCCGGATGGTGTCGTCCATGAAGTGGATGATCTGTTCGCGCAGGTTCTCGCCCGCGAGGACCCGGCGGCGTTCCGCGTAGATCAGCGTGCGCTGCCGGTTGAGTACCTCGTCGAACTTCAGGACGTCCTTGCGGGACTCGAAGTGCTGCTGTTCCAGCTGGGACTGAGCGGACGCGATGGCGCGCGTGACCATCTTGTTCTCGATGGGTACGTCGTCGGGGACGTTGGCCATCGCCATCACGCGGTCGACCACCTGGGCCCGGAACAGCCGCATCAGGTCGTCGCCCAGGGAGAGGTAGAAGCGGGAGGCGCCCGGGTCGCCCTGGCGGCCCGCGCGGCCGCGCAGCTGGTTGTCGATACGGCGTGACTCGTGGCGTTCGGTGCCGAGGACGTAGAGCCCGCCGAGTTCCGTCACCTCGTCGTGCTCGGCCTCGGCCGACTCCGTCATGCGGTCGAGCGCGGCGCGGTACTCCTCCGGGTTGTCCTCCGGCGTGAGCCCCCGCCCGGCGAGCTCCGCGCGCGCCATCGCCTCCGGGTTGCCGCCGAGCATGATGTCGGTGCCGCGGCCCGCCATGTTCGTGGCCACGGTGACCGCGCCCTTGCGGCCTGCCTGCGCCACGATCTGCGCCTCGCGCTGGTGGTTCTTGGCGTTGAGGACCTCGTGCCGGATGCCCCGCCGCTTCAGCTGTGCGGCCAGCAGCTCGGACTTCTCGACGGACGTGGTGCCCACCAGGATCGGCTGGCCCTTCGCCTGCCGCTCGGCGATGTCGTCCACGATCGCCGCGAACTTCGCCTCCTCGGTGCGGTAGATCTGGTCGGCGTCGTCCGCGCGGACCATCGGCCGGTTCGTGGGGATCGGCACCACGTGCAGCTTGTAGATCTGGTGGAACTCGGCGGCCTCGGTCATCGCCGTGCCGGTCATCCCGGCGAGCTTGTCGTACAGCCGGAAGAAGTTCTGCAGGGTGATCGTCGCGAGGGTCTGGTTCTCGTCCTTGACGGTCACCCCCTCCTTGGCCTCGATCGCCTGGTGCAGTCCCTCGTTGTAGCGGCGGCCCGCGAGGATGCGGCCGGTGTGCTCGTCGACGATGAGGACCTCGCCGTCGATGACGACGTAGTCCTTGTCCTTCTTGAAGTGCTCCTTGGCCTTGAGGGCGTTGTTCAGGTGGCCGATGAGGGGCGTGTGGTCGGACTCGTAGAGGCTGTCGATGCCGAGCTGGTCCTGGAGGTACTCGACGCCGCTGTCCAGGATCGACACCGTGCGCTTCTTGGGGTCGTACTCGTAGTCGTGCGTGGCCCGCAGCCCGGCGAGGCGTTCCTTGTCCGCCGGTGAGACGAAGTTCTCCTCCTGGATGGAGACGCCCTTCATCCGCGTGACCATCCTGGAGAACGCCTCGTACCAATGCGTCGGCTGGTCGGCGGGCCCGGAGATGATCAGTGGCGTACGGGCCTCGTCGATGAGGATGGAGTCGGCCTCGTCGACGATGGCGTAGTGGTGGCCGCGCTGCACGAGTTCGTCCTGCGACCAGGCCATGTTGTCGCGCAGGTAGTCGAAGCCGAACTCGGTGTTGGTGCCGTAGGTGATGTCGCACGCGTACTGCTCACGGCGCTCGGCCGGTGTCGACTGCGACTTGATGACGCCCACGGTCAGGCCGAGGAAGCGGTACGCCCGGCCCATCCAGTCGGCGTCGCGCTGGGCCAGGTAGTCGTTCACCGTGACCAGATGCACGCCCTTGCCGGTCAGGGCGTTCAGATAGACGGGCAGCGTCGCGACGAGGGTCTTGCCCTCACCGGTGTGCATCTCGGCGATGTTGCCGAGGTGGAGGGCCGCGCCGCCCATGATCTGTACGTCGAAATGGCGCATCCCGAGCGTGCGCCGGGAGGCCTCGCGCATCGCGGCGAACGCCTCGGGCAGCAGATCGTCGAGGCTCTCGCCTTCGGCGTGGCGCTTCTTGAACTCGGGGGTGAGATCCCGCAGCTCCTCGTCGGTCATCCCCTCGAATTCCTCTTCGAGGGAGTTGACCTGTTCGGCGATGCGCTGCAGCCTGCGCAGCATTCGTCCCTCGCCGGCCCGCATGATCCGGCCGGTGATGCGCTCGAGAGTGGCCACTGGAATTCCCCCTTGGCCCGGGTAGGGCTGAAACGCGTGAACCGCGTCAGGCAGTGCATCGACGTCCCCGAGGCCGATTCTCTGTCGCACATTCAGGCGCGGCAAGCAGAAGAATGACCACGGGGACGCCAGTGCACTCCTGGGGAAAAGGTCAGCGAATGGGGCGGTGCACGTTGTCCCGTTTCGCCGGCCCGGGTGTCGCGTCGGCGATCCACGGGCCCTCGCCGGACGGGTCGATGACGCCCTCCTCCAGCCAGGTGTAGGTGCCGGACAGAACACCCTTGACCACCTTGCGGTCGAGGTCGTCGGTGTTGCTCCACAGCCGGCCGAAGAGCTCTTCGACGCGGACGCGGGCCTGTCGGCAGAAGACGTCGGCGAGCTGGTAGGCCTCGCGGCCGTTCGCCTCGGTGCCGCGCAGCAGCTCGGCGCGCACGCAGGCCGCGCTCATCGCGAACAGTTCGGCACCGATGTCGACGATCCGGCCGAGGAAGCCCTGCTTGGTCTCCATACGGCCCTGCCAGCGAGACATGGCGTAGAAGGTGGACCGGGCGAGCTTGCGCGCCGACCGCTCCACATAACGGAGGTGGCCGGACAGGTCCACGTGTCCCGCCGGGTGGAAGTCGGCGTACGAACGCGGGAGTTGACCGGGTCCCGCGACCAGCTTCGGCAGCCACTTGGCGTAGAACACACCGGCGTTAGCGCCCGCCTTCGCCTTGTCCTGGAGAGACTTCTCCGGGTCGATGAGATCGCCGGCCACGGACAGGTGGGCGTCGACCGCCTCGCGCGCGATCAGCAGGTGCATGATCTCGGTCGAGCCCTCGAAGATGCGGTTGATGCGCAGATCGCGCAGGATCTGCTCGGCGGGGACGGCCCGTTCGCCGCGGGCGGCGAGGGACTCGGCGGTCTCGAAGCCGCGTCCGCCGCGGATCTGGACCAGCTCGTCGGCCATCAGGCAGGCCATCTCGGAGCCGTACAGCTTGGCGAGAGCGGCCTCGATACGGATGTCGTTGCGGTCCTCGTCGGCCATCTGCGAGGACAGGTCGAGTACGGCCTCCAGGGCGAAGGTCGTCGCCGCGATGAAGGAGATCTTGGAACCCACGGCCTCGTGGAAGGCCACCGGCTTGCCCCACTGCTCCCGCGCCGCCGACCACTCGCGAGCGATCTTCAGGCACCACTTGCCCGCTCCCACGCACATGGCGGGCAGGGACAGCCGTCCGGTGTTGAGCGTCGTGAGGGCGATCTTGAGGCCCGCTCCCTCGGGGCCGATGCGGTTCGCGGCGGGGACGCGGACCTGGTGGAAGCGCGTGACACCGTTCTCCAGACCCCGCAGGCCCATGAAGGCATTGCGGTTCTCGACGGTGATGCCCTCCGAGGCGGCCTCCACGACGAAGGCGGTGATGCCGCCCTTGTGGCCCTCGGACTTCGGCACCCGCGCCATCACGACGAGGAGGTCCGCGACGACGCCGTTGGTCGTCCAGAGCTTCACCCCGTCGACGACGTACGAGTCCCCGTCCGGGACGGCGGTCGTGGCGAGCCGCGCCGGGTCGGAGCCCACGTCCGGCTCGGTCAGCAGGAAGGCCGAGATGTCGGTGCGGGCGCAGCGCGGCAGGAAGATGTCCCGCTGCTCCTGCGTGCCGAACAGTTTCAGCGGCTGCGGTACGCCGATCGACTGATGCGCGGACAGCAGCGCGCCGATCGCCGGGCTCGCGGAGCCCACCAGGGCGAGCGCCTTGTTGTAGTACACCTGGGTGAGGCCGAGGCCGCCGTACTTGGTGTCGATCTTCATGCCGAAGGCGCCGAGCTCCTTGAGCCCGTTGATCGTCTCGTCCGGGATCTGGGCCTCGCGCTCGATCCGGGCCGAGTCGATCTTCGTCTCGCAGAAGTCCCGCAGCTTGGCGAGGAACTCCTCGCCGCGCTGCGCGTCCTCGTCGGCGGGCATCGGGTGCGGATGGATCAGATCGAGCCGGAAGCGGCCGAGGAACAGCTCCTTGGCGAAGCTTGGCTTGCGCCAGTCCTGTTCACGCGCCGCCTCCGCCACCTGGCGGGCCTCGCGTTCAGTGACGGCGGGCTTCTTGGTTGGTGCGGACATGAGGGGCTTCACCTCGCCGCGAGTCGGGATCTTCGGAACAGTTGGTTACTGGCCGGTGCTACTCGATCGTATGTACCCGATTCCGGGCAGCCCCACCAGTCCTCGCGCACCGTTCCCCTGGATGAACCCCAAGGAAGTCGTTGAGCCACACCATGATCTCGGCGGTGGGCTGGTCCTGCCACTCGGCGGCTTCTTGCCGACGCCCAGGGGGTTGAAGGTTGCCGTCGCCCTCTTAGGCTGGGGCGAACCCCATCCCCCACCCCCGTGGGCGAGCCGCCCGACCGACGGCGTCGAAGCGCTTCGACAGGCTATGGACACCCACCCCCCGCCAAGCTACTGTCGAGCCACCTCACTCCCTCTTACCCGCACCACGCGCTGTCGAAGCGCTTCACACACCTTGGAGAGCTGGATGGTCACCCTCGCCGAGGTCGCCCAGCACGCCGGAGTCTCGGCGAGCACGGTGAGCTATGTCCTCAGCGGCAAGCGGTCCATCTCCGTGGGCACCCGGCAGCGGGTCGAGCGGAGCATCCAGGAGCTCGGGTACCACCCCAACGCGGGGGCCCGGGCGCTGGCGAGCAACCGCTCCAACATCATCGCGCTCATGGTCCCGCTCCGTACGGACATGTACGTACCCGTGATGATGGAGATCGCCATCGCGGTGGCGACCACGGCCCGCACCCACGGGTACGACGTACTGCTGCTCACCGGCGAGGAGGGGCCCGACGCCGTGCGCCGGGTCACCGGCAGCGGGCTCGCCGACGCGATGATCCTGATGGACGTCGAGCTCGACGACGAGCGGCTGCCGCTGTTGCGCGGCACGGAGCAGCCGTCCGTCCTCATCGGACTGCCCGCCGACACCAGCGGTCTGACCTGCGTGGACCTCGACTTCGGGGCGACGGGCGCGCTGTGCGCCGAGCATCTCGCCAAGCTGGGGCACCGTGACATCGCTGTCATCGGCGAGGCGCCCGCGGTCTACGAGCGGCACACGGGCTTCGCCGAGCGCACCCTCGACGGCCTGCGCTCGCGCAGCCGCGAGCTCGGCCTGCGGATGCTGCACCGGCCCTGCGAGGGCGGGTACGACGCGATGGCCGTGACCCTGGCCCGGATCTTCGACGAGCGCCCCGGCACCACGGGCTTCGTCGTGCAGAACGAGTCCGCGGTGGAGCCGCTGCTCGCGCTCCTGCGCCAGCAGGGCCGGGCCGTCCCCGAGGACGTGTCGGTGGTCGCGGTCTGCCCGGACCAGGTCGCCACCCAGGCCTCGGTGCGGCTCACCTCCGTCGCCATCCCCGCACAGCAGATGGGACGCCACGCCGTGGACCTCCTTGTCGCCAAGCTCGACGGCGGCGGCACCGACGAAGTCGTCCTGATCGCACCCGAGTTGACGATACGGGCCAGCTCGGGGCCCGCGCCCGCCACGTCGTAGACGACCAGGTCGTCCCCCTCGCGTACGTCCAGCTCACGGCACACGCCCCTTGTCTTCACTCCTTCAGGAGCACAGGAGCCATCCACGTGAATCAGTCTGCCGAGAACCAGTCCCAGCAGGGCGCGGTCAGCCTCGCCCAGTCCTCCCCCACCGTCGGCACGTTCCGCGAGCGCGACGGTGCCCTGGAGTGGAGCGGCCGCCAGGAGACCGTACGCGTCGAGCCGTGGGGCCCGGACGCGGTCCGGGTCAGGGCGCGGCTCGGCGGCCCGGTCGTGGAGGGCCTGCCGGGCGCGCTGCTCGACGAGCCGCCGGCCACGGAGGCCGCCGTCAAGATCGAGGACGGGCGCGGCCGGCTGACCGTCGGCGCGCTCACGGTGGAGATGAACGCCGAGGGCGTCATCCGGTTCGTCCGCACCGACGACGGCTCGGAGCTGCTCACCGAGGAGCGCGCCCACTTCTGGTGGCCGGGCCCGCGCCTCTACACCCCCGTCGGCAACGGCTACCACCGACTGGAGCAGCGCTTCGCCGCGTACGAGGGCGAGAAACTGTACGGCCTCGGCCAGCACCAGCACGGGCTGCTCGACCAGAAGGGCGCCGTCCTCGACCTGGTGCAGCGCAACGCCGAGGTCAGCATCCCGGTGCTCACCTCCAGCCGCGGCTACACCCTGCTGTGGAACAGCCCGGCGATCGGCCGCGTGGAGCTGGCGGGCAACGGCACGCGCTGGGTGGCGGACTCGGCCCGGCAGATCGACTACTGGATCACCGCGGGCAATCCGGCCGACGCCCAGCGCCGCTACACCGCCGTCACCGGCCGTACGCCGATGCTGCCCGAGTGGGCCGCGGGCTTCTGGCAGTGCAAGCTGCGTTATCGCACGCAGGACGAACTCCTCGCGGTGGCAAGGGAGTACAAGCGCCGCGGGCTGCCCATCGACGTCATCGTCTGCGACTTCTTCCACTGGACGCATCTGGGCGAGTGGAAGTTCGACCTGGCGGAGTGGCCGGACCCGGCGGCGCTGGTACGGGAGCTGGGCGAGCTCGGCATCAAGCTGGTGGTGAGCGTGTGGCCGTCGGTGTCCCCGCTCTCCGAGAACCACCACCTCATGGAGCAGCGCGGCTACTTCATCGGCACGCAGTACGGCCCGATGGCGCACGCCGACTGGCCCGACAAGGAGGTCGCGTCCACGGTCCAGGTCGCCTTCTACGACGCGACGAATCCCGAGGCGCGTGAGTTCGTGTGGTCGAAGATCCGCGACAACTACCTCGAGCCGTACGGCATTCAGTCCTTCTGGCTGGACGCCGGCGAGCCGGAGATCAAGCCCGGCTTCCAGGAGAACCTGCGTTACTGGGCGGGCCCGGGCCTCGAGGTCGGCAACCTCTACCCCCGTGAGAACGCCCGCACCTTCTACGAGGGCATGCTGGCCGCCGGCGAGAGTGAGATCGTCACCCTCAACCGCTCGGCGTGGGCGGGCAGTCAGCGCTACGGCGCCGCCCTGTGGTCCGGCGACATCGGCACGGACTTCGCGACCCTGCGCCGCCAGATCGCGGCCGGCCTGAACACCTCGCTGTCCGGCATCCCCTGGTGGAACACCGACATCGGCGGCTTCCACGGCGGCGACCCGGACGACCCGGCGTACCGCGAGGTCATGGTCCGCTGGTTCCAGTTCGGCGCGCTCTCCCCGCTGATGCGCCTGCACGGCTTCCGCGACCCGGGCATGCCGCTCGGCCCGGCCATGACCGGCGGCCCGAACGAGGTCTGGTCGTACGGCGAGGAGGCCGGCGCGATCATGGATAAGTATCTGCGGCTGCGCGAGCGCCTCAAGCCGTACGTCCTGGACGTCATGCGCGCGGCTCATGAGGAGGGCCTGCCGGTGATGCGCCCGCTGTTCCTCGAGTTCCCGGAGGACCAGGCCACCTGGTCGGTGGACGACGCGTACCTCTTCGGCCCCGACCTGCTCGTCGCGCCGGTCCTGACGGCGGGCGCGACGACCCGGACCGCCTACCTCCCGGCGGGGGCGCGCTGGACCGACGCGTGGACCGGTGAGATGTACGAGGGCGGGGCGGCCGTGACCGTCGACGCCCCGTTGGACCGCATTCCGCTGTTCCTGCGGGATGGGGCGCGGCTGCCTGTAGCGGAGTAGTCGCGCATGCAAGAGTGCGGCCGGACCTGGGGAGGCTCCGGCCGCACTTTCATGTCACGCGGCTCAACTGCTGCTGACGGTCAGGTTGTTGGTGCGGAAGTCCAGACCGCCGGACGACGAGGTGATCTCGAAGCCGAACTGGACGTCGCCGATGGTCTCGTTGCCCATCCAGCCCTTGGTGTCCTTGATCCACTTGAGGATCGGGAGCATGTTGACGCTGCCGGAGTTGGAGTCCGAGGTGCGCAGGAACGAGAAGACCTCGTTGGCGCCGTTGCTGCCCTTGTAGACGTTCCAGGTGTGCCCGCCGAGGGTGACACTGCCCTGCGAGGTGCCGATCGGGCCGACGGCTCCGTTGTAGTTCATCCAGAGCATGATCTCGTAGTCGTAGTCGGTGTCCCAGATGTCGTACGAGGAGTTGTACGCGCCCGAGGACGGGACCGTGACGTTGTAGCTGCTGCTGAGCGAACCGAGCGAGGTGATCGACTTGTTGATCACCTTCTTGGAGTTGGGGTAGGACTTGATGCCGCCGGTGTTGGGGTGGTTGGCGTTGACGCCCCAGTTGGTGCCGGAGTTGGCCCAGATGCACTGGGCGCCGGCGCCGGAGCCCCAGATGTTGTTGTAGAGCGTGTAGCCGTTGAGGCTGGTGTTGCCCCACTGGTCGCAGGAGTTCCAGACGGCGGCCGAGGCCGGCGCGGAGGCGAGACCGATGGTGGCGCCGAGTGCGAGCGCGGGGGCGAGCAGGGCCTTGGCGACCCTGTTGAGTGTCCGTGTTGCCATGGTGTCCCTTCCATGGGTGGGGGGAATCGCGGGTTTCACTGCTTCACTGCGGCCCCGAGTGAGGACGCAGCCTTCTCCGGGGCGCGGGGGAGAGCGGTCGCGCGCCGGAGGAAGTCCTGGGATCCATGTGCGGCGCCCCGGCGGTCATGACGCGAACACCGCCGCTCCATAGCGCTCCAACTCCACGGACCCGGTGACCTGTTCGCCGGTGAGGAGGTCCCGATGGGTGCCGGGCACCTTCACCGTGACCGTCTCCCGCCCGTGGTTGAACACGAAGAGCAGGTCACCCCGGCGTACGGCCTCGACCTGGGCGGGGAGGCCGTCGAGAACCGGCCGGACCCCCGCACCGGCCGCCACATCCGCCAACAGGTCGCGCAGGGCGGGCGGTTCGGGCAGCGTGGACACGTACCAGGCGCGCCCCTTGCGCAGCACGGCCGGAAGCCCGTCCAGCTCGCCGCCCTTGTACGGGACGACCTGCTCGGCATCCCCGGCTTCGAGTTCCTCCGACCACAGCGTCCCCCGGAAACCGTCGCATTCGACGCTCTCCCCCGCGTCGAGCGGCCACCACTCGTGCAGCGTCCGGATGCCGAAGACCTCCCTGAGGCGTGCGTCCATGCCGCCGGTCCGCACCCGGTCGTCCTCGTCCGCGACACCGGTCAGGAAACCGCAGACGAGGGTGCCCCCGCCGCGTACGTACGACAGGAGGTTGTCGATCGCCGCGTCCGTGAGCAGGTACAACTGCGGGACGACGACCAGTTTGTACGCGGACAGGTCGTGCTCGGGATGGGCGAAGTCGGTGGTGAGGTGGGCCTCCCACAGGGCGCGATGCCAGGCGCGTACGACCTGCGGGTAGTCGACCTCGGAGGACAGGCGGCCGTCCTGCGCGCCCGCCCACCAGGCGTTCCACTCGTGCAGGATCGCGATGTCGGCCTCTGTGGGGCGGCCATGGCTGCCCGTCACTTCGGCGCTGATCGAGGCGAGTTCGGCACCGATCCGCTTGACCTCCTGGAAGGTACGGCCCTCCTCGCCCGCGTGGCCGACCATCCCCGAGTGGAACTTCTCCGCGCCCTGCCGGGACTGCCGCCACTGGAAGTAGCAGACGGCGTCGGCGCCGCGGGCGACGGCCTGGAGGGACCAGAGGCGGTTGAGGCCGCGTGGCTTGGGGTGGTTGACGCCTCGCCAGTTGACCGGACCTGCCGCCTGCTCCATGAGCATCCACGCCCCGCGGGCCTGGGAGCGCGTCATGTCCTGGATGAGCGCGCCGTTCTGGGCGCCGAGGGGGTCGCGCGGGTCCGGGTACATGTCGACGGAGACGAGGTCTTCCTCATCGGCCCACCTCCAGGCGTCCTGCCCCACCCACATCGGCATGAAGTTGGTGGTCACGGGGATGTGCGGGGTGTGCCGGCGGACGATGTCACGCTCGGCGACGTAGCACTCCAGGAGCATGTCGGAGGTGTAGCGCTTGAAGTCCAGTACCTGCATGGGGTTCTTCAGATAGTGGGCGTGGCGCGGCGGCAGGATCTCGTCCCAGCTGCCGTACCCCTGGCTCCAGAAGGCCGTTCCCCAGGCGGTGTTGAGCGCGTCGAGCGTGCCGTACTTGTCCCCCAGCCAGCGGCGGAAGGTGGCGGCGGCCTCGTCGCCCCAGTCGTATGTGCAGTACTCGTTGTTGATGTGCCACATCGTGAGGGCGGGGTGGCTGCCGTAGCGGGCGGCCAGGTCCTCGGTGATGGCGGCGGCGTAACGGCGGTATGTGGCGCTGGAGTGCGAGAAGTGCTGACGGCCGCCCCACCACTCGGTGCGGCCGTCCTCGTCGCGGGGCAGGGTGTCGGGGTGGAGGCGGCCCATCCAGGGC
>NZ_JAAKZY010000238.1 GCF_011045015.1 Streptomyces scabichelini
GTCCGGGGCTGGGGCTGAGTCCGGAGCCGGATCGGGATCGGAACGGGGGGCGGCCGACGCGACATCCCGGACGGTGGCCGACGCGACGCCCGGGACGGCGGCCGACCCGGCGTCCGGGACGGTGGCCGGGGCGGCGTAGACCTTGACGCCGAGTTCCACGTGTCCCGTCAGGCGGTCCAGCAGGGGCAGGAAGTCCTCGCGGCGCGCGTCGAGGGTCTGCCGGACGCGGTCCTCGTCGCGGTAGACGGTGGCCAGCCGCAGCGGCAGGACGGTGTCGCCGAGTCCGGCGAGGGCCGCGACGACGGCGTGATGGGCGCGGGCCGTGGATTCCAGCCAGCTCAGGTCTTCCAGGTGGGCCTTGATCGGGGCTTCATCGAAGTCCGCGGCCGGCACGCGGCCGACCGCAGCGGCCAACTCCGCGGCAGGGCCTGCGGACTCCAGCAGGCGTATCGGCTCGCCGGCGACGCCGCGCAGTCCGGCGACCGCCTCCGCGGCCCGCGGGGTGCGGCGCAGTATCGCGTACGCGTAGACGATGTCGGTGTCGGTCACGGGTCCTGGCTCCTCTCGGCCGCCCGCAGCGCGGCGACCTCGGCGCGCAGGCGTTCGTTCTCCTCTGCGAGAGACCGGTCCGAGCGGCCTCCCTGGTCCTCCGCGAGAGACCGGTCGGAGCGGCCTGCCCGGGAGGAGAGCGAGGGGTCGTTCTCCCACCAGTCGATGCCCATCTCCTTCGCCTTGTCGACGGAGGCGACGATGAGCCGCAGCTTGATGGTGAGCAGTTCGATGTCGAGCAGGTTGATCCGGATGTCGCCCGCGATCACCACGCCCTTGTCGAGGACCCGTTCGAGGATGTCGGCGAGGGACGCTCCCTGACCGCTGGGCCCCTGCTCGTACGGGGACGGAAGGCGGGGCGATCCGCCGAGTGCGCCTGCTACCGGTTGCGTCATGGTCGCTGCTTCATGGTCGGGAGGCTCGTCTCCAAGCGGTGATCTCGTCGAGTCGGTCCAGCAGTTCGTCCTCGCGGCGGTCGTACTCGTCCTCGTCGATCCGTCCGTCCAGCAGGGCGCGTTCCAGTTCGGTGAGGGCCTGTTGGACGGGGGCCGGGTCGTAGTACTCCGCTTCGGCGGCGTACTGCACCTGCTCGGCGGCCCAGAACGTGGCGCGCACGGGCGCGAAGGGGAGCGTGAGGATTCCGGTCAGCAGTCCCATGGGTCAGGTGCCTCGGGTGGGTCAGGTGGGTCAGGTGTCTCAGGCGGCGAAGCTGTACGGGGGCAGAGGGCCGCGCAGCCGGAAGTCGTAGGCCTCGCCGTAGTCACGCGCCAGCCGCTGTCCGGCTTCGGTGAACTCGCGGGCGTCGGCGCGTGCGACGAGGAACGAGACGTTGAGGAAGTCGTCCTTCGCGGGGGCGGCCTCGACCCTGGCGCGGGCCAGGCCGGACAGCTGCTGGACGATCTGGTCGGCCAGCAGCCGCTGCCGGGCGTCGATCTGCCGGACCAGCAGCTCGCCCAGGGCGACGCGGTCCTCATGGGTGCCGTTGCCTTCGCGGGTGAGCTCGTTGAGACGCCGGGCCCGGTCGGACTCGCTCAGCACCTCGCGCAGCAGGTCGTCCTGGGCGCGTGCGGCCTTGAGGTTGAACTCGGTGGTGCCGTGCAGCTCGGCGAGCCTGCGCGTGTACTGCTCGCCCTTCTCCTCCAGGGCTGCCCTGACGGCCGCGTGGTCGGGGGCGAGTAACCCGAACCTCATGGGGAGGACTGCTCCGTCGGCCATCAGCCTTTCCTGCAGCTCCTGGTGGGCGGTGAGGTCACGGCGTTTGGGACGCAGCTGAGGGGGTGCGGGGCTGACGACGGCGGCGAGCCCGCCGAGGACCACCGCGTCCAGGGAGCCGACGCCGCCGACCGTCCGCAGGCCGTCGAGGCGCAGGGGATGGTCGGAGCTGGTGATGGCGTAGACGTACAGGGGCGAGTCCTGAGTCGGCTCCGAGATCGGTCCTGGAGTCGGCTCCGCTGTTGGTTCCGGACTCGATTCCGAGGGTGGTACCGGTGTCGGTTCCGCCGCGGATTCGTTCGTCGGGGCGTCGCTCACCGGTCCCCCTACTTCGACTTGTCGTCGCGGTCGAAGACGTCGCCGATCGCGTCCATGGCGCCGTCGATGGCGCCGCTGATCGCACCGCCGGCCTTGCCCCTGGCACCGCTCTCGACCACGTCGCCGACGATGTCGGTGAGCGTGGCGGGGGCCTTGCGGCCCGCCTCCAGGTCGAGTCGGTTGCAGGCCTCGGCGAAGCGGAGATAGGTGTCCACGCTGGCGATGACGATCCGTACGTCGATCTTGAGGATCTCGATGCCGACCAGTGAGACCCGGACGAACACGTCGATGACGAGCCCGCGGTCCAGGATGAGTTCGAGGATGTCGTAAAGGCCGGCGGTCCCCGAACCGCCCGAGGTGGCGGCGGGTTGTACTCCGCCTGCTTGTGTCATGACGGTCACGGTCCGGGTCCTCTCGCTGTGCTCCGTTCTCGACCGGCACCGGACGCCTGGTTGCGCTCATGGTGGCGTACGCGATCGGTACGGCACCGGCAACAGGCGGGTGCCGCGCCACTGTGAGGTACGGGCGCGGCATCGGGCCGTGCTCACGGAAACTCGCAACGTTCCCGAGGAGGGAATGTGAAGACCTAGCGACCACGGTCCAGTTGGCCGCGGGCGTAGCGGCGTACCCGTTCGTAGCCCAGGAGTTGGCCCCGCACGTCCAGGGTGACCCGGTAGCTCGCCATGATCGTCATGGTGTCGGGGACCCGTTCCAGCTCCACGACCTCCACGTCGGCCGTCCAGCCGTCCTGCGCCGGCCGGAGGGCGGAGACGGCATCCGGGGTGGTACCGATCAGCTCGGCGAGCTGGGCCGCCGCGCCGCGCATGGCCTCGGCGGCTGTCACGCGGCCGGAAACCCCTGTCGCGTCGGAGGCCGTGCCACCGGTCCTGTGGGGAGCCGTGTCGCCGTTCGTGCGGGGGGCCGTGTCGCCGTTCGTGTGGGGGATGTTCAGTGCGTCCAGGGCGTCCTGGTTGGTGCTTGTCATGCCCCTACCGTGCCAAGTCCGCCACCGGTATGGGGACCGGATCGCCCAAACCCTCCTCGGTCACGGCCTCACTTCGACCTCACTTCGATGTCGTACTCGCCGCCAGCGCCACCCCAAGACCGGCCATCGTGACCCCTCCCGCGCCGGTCACCGTCTCCAGGCGGCGTGGGGAGCGGGCGAACCAGGAGCGGGCGCTGCTGGAGATGAGGCTCCAGGCCGTGTCGCAGATCACCGCGATCACGGCGAAGAAGAAGCCGAAGGCGACCATCTGCAGCGGGACATGGCCGCTCGACCGGTCCACGAACTGAGGCAGGGCCGAGCTGAAGAAGATCACGTTCTTCGGGTTCGTCACGCCGACGATGAAGCCGTCGCGCGCGGCACGCAGCGCGCCGCCCTGGTCCCGGGCTTTCGCCGAGCCGAGCTCCACCTGGGTGCGGCGTCCCCGGAACGCCTTCACTCCGAGGTACACCAAGTACGCGGCGCCGATCAGCTTGATCACCGTGAAGAGGAGCGCCGACCGCTCCAGCAGCGCGCCGATGCCCAGAGCCACCCCCACCGCCTGCGCGAAGGTCCCCACGTCGTTGCCGACGACACCGGCCAGCGCCGTGCTGCGGCCGTGTGCGAGAGCTCTGCCGATGACGAAGAGGACGCCCGGGCCCGGTATCAGCTTGATCAGGAGTGCGGCGGCGGCGAAGGCGATCACATGATCGAGAGGCACCATGCGGGGGATCGTATGGCAGCTCTGTCCGGCCGACCAACGGTTTCAGCGCACCCGCGGTGAGCCTGGGACCCAACCGCCCTAACCGCCCTAACCGCTCTAAATGCCCTTCTTTAAATGCCCTAACCGCCCTTCTTCCGTACGAAGCAGAGCATCGCCCCGTCGCGATCGTCGTCGTACGCCTCCGGGCACATCGAGCGGAGTTCCTCCTCCGACACGGACAACAGCGGGGCGGGCACACCCTGCTGCTCCCGGGTGGACGGTGCCGAAGCCTCCGTCGAGTCCTGGAGCCACAGGGTGAGGCCGCCGCCCACGACCACGGCCACCGCCCAGACGACCGCCACCCAACGCCATCGCCGGCGTCCGGTCACACCCGCTCCCAGGGCTCCACGGCGATCACCGCGTCCGCCGGAACCGGGCCGTATATGTGCGGGAACTCCTCACCGCCCGGCTTCGGGGCCTCGCACTTCACCGGCACGCCGAGCCGTTCGGGGTCGATGACCAGGACCACGAGGTCGTCCGGGCCCTCCTCCGAGCCGTACAGGAAGGCCGCCGTGCCCGGCAGTTGGGCGCGGGACGAGCAGTGGATGAAGCCCTCCTCCTGGAGGGTGCGGCCACGCGTCGACATCTCGTACGTGCCGGTCTCGCGGGCCGCGTCCCAGAGGGAGCGTTCGGTGAGGTGCAGAAGCTCGGGCATGGGCGACACGCTAAGTCATGTCGCGGAGGCGGGCGGCACGGGCCCGGAGGTAGCGCTGTTCGGGGAGGCTCAGGGTCTTGGCGGCCGCCGACTCGTAGGCGGCATGAGCCGCCTCCGGGTCGCCGGCGCGTTCCAGGAGGTGGGCGCGGACCGCGTCGAGGCGGTGGCTTGTCGTCAACTCCGCTTCGAGTGCGTCCAGTTCGGCCAGGCCGGCCTTCGGTCCGTGGACCATCGCGACGGCCACGGCACGGTTGAGGCGTTCGACGGGGCTGGGGACGAGGTGTACGAGGACGTCGTAGAGGCCGAGGATCTCGTGCCAGCCGGTGGTGTCGGGCGAGTCCGCCTCGTCGTGGACGGCGGCGATCGCGGCCCTCAACTGGTAGGGACCCGGGCGGCGTTGGGACAGGGCCTGCGTCACCAGCGCCACGCCCTCCTCGATCGCCGCCTTGTCCCAGAGCGCGCGGTCCTGCTCGTCGAGCGGGATCAGCTCGCCGTGCGGCCCGCTGCGTGCGGCGCGGCGGGCGTCGGTGAGGAGCATGAGGGCCAGCAGGCCGGTCACCTCGCAGACGCCGGGCAGCAGGCGGTGCACCGTACGGGTCAAGCGGATGGCCTCGCCCGCGAGTTCGGCCCGCTGGAGCGCGGCCCCGGACGTGGCCGTGTACCCCTCGTTGAAGACGAGGTACAGCGTGTGGAGGACCGCGGGCAGCCGCTCCTCCCAGTTGTCGGGGCGCCCGAAACGCGTGCCCTTCACCCGCTGCTTGGCCCGGCTGATGCGCTGCGCCATCGTCGCCTCGGGCACCAGGTGCGCGCGGGCGATCTCGGCCGTCGTCAGACCGCCGACGGCCCGGAGTGTGAGTGCGATCTGGGCGGTCGTGGGCAGGTCCGGGTGGCAGCAGAGGAAGAGGAGGGTGAGGGTGTCGTCCTCGGACGGCGCGCGGTCGGAGCCGGGCGGCGGCGCCGTGAAGGCGTCGCGCGGTGTGAGCGCCGCCGCCTTCTCCTCGCGCAGCCGCCGCGCCTCCTCACTGCGCAGCGCGTCCGTGAGCCGCCGTGCCGCGACCTTGATCAGCCAGCCCCGCGGATTGTCGGGGATCCCCGACTCGGGCCACTGCCCGGCCGCGGCCAGCAGCGCCTCCTGTACGGCGTCCTCGGCGGCGTCGAAGTGTCCGTACCGCCGTACGAGCGCGCCGAGGACCTGCGGCGCGTGCCGGCGCAGCAGGTCCTCGACCTCGGTCGTACGTCTCACACGTGTTCCCCGCTCACATCCTCTTCCCCGCTCACGTCCTCTTCCGGGCTCACACGTCTTCCGGGCTCACACATCGCCTCCGCCGTCGCCGACGGGTCGGATGACGACGGGGTACTCGTTCGCGCCCTTGGGGACGGGGCACGAGATGACGCGCTCGGCGATCTCAGTGACCCGCTCCAGGCTCGCGCACTCCAGGAGCCAGTAACCGGCGATGACTTCCTTGGTCTCGCCGTACGGCCCGTCGGTGATCACGGGCTTGCCGTCCGCGCCCCGGCTGACGAGGCGGGTCTTGGCGGGCTCGACCAGCCCCTGGGCGTCGATGAGCTCGCCGGTCTCGGCGAGGTCGTTGTTGATCGCCCCCATGTGCTCGTACATGGCCTGAATGTCTTCCTTGCTCCAGACCGGGGCACCGGCGGTCGACTTGCCCGCCTGGACCTCGTAGTCCGCCTGCGTGCCCTGCACCATCACCAGGTACTTCATGAGTCCGCTCCTTCAGCTCGGGCCGCCCGTGGTGGGCGGTTCTCACAGGGGACGTCGGAGCCGGCCCGCGGTTCTCTACACGCTCGCGGAAAAAAGTTGTCGGGCTCGCGGGGAGAGCGTCAGGATTCCTGCTCCTCGCCCGCGTCGGGCGGCCCCGGCTTCGCCGTGAGGACGGCCTCGGACTCCTCCGCGTACGCCTTGCACTCGGGGTTCTTGCAGGGTCCTGGTCCCCACACGGGTACGAACACGCCCAGGGTCTTGTGCCGGCGCACGACCGTGTCGACAGGCTGGCCGCAAACGGGACAGACGTACTCTTCACTGGCCATGCCTCCAGGGTATTGCGGGATGGGCCGGGCCGACAGACGAGCGACGCCGACGGGTCAGCGCTTGCGGGTGTACGTCCTGACGAGCACCCCGTTCTTGAACGCGCGCACGTCGTCGAGTGTGAACTCGGTGAGCGCGAAGCCGGAGCCGAACATCGGCATGCCGGAGCCGAGGACCAGCGGATACGTCTTGATGACGAGCTCGTCCACCTCGTCGATCAGCTCGCCGGCGATCTTCGAGCCACCGCAGAGGTAGATGCCGAACTCGCTGCCCTCCTGCTTGAGTTCGCGGATCCTGCCGACCACGTCGTCCGAGACGATCTCGACGTTCGGGTCGGGCGACTCCTTGAGGGTGCGCGAGGCTACGTACTCCCTCATGTGCGCGTACGGGCTGGTAATGCCGTCCTTCAGTGCCACGTCATAGCTGGACCGGCCCTGGATGACCGTGTCGAACTTCTTGTTCTCCCGGTCGTCGATGCCGAGCGCACGGCGGACGTGGGTCGGCAGGGCCTCCGGGTACTCGTCCCAGAACCACGTCATGTACTCCTCGTCGGCGAACCGCGTGAAGAAGTCCGCCTCACCGCTCGGATCGCCGATGAAGCCGTCGATCGAGCAGGCGATGAAGTAGCTGAGCTTTCGCATGCCGGCCTCTTTCCGTAGGCTGTGTGAACCACTCCATTCATAGTGCTTCACTTGTAGTGGTTGCAACAGTGTTTCCGGTACGAGAACCAAGTGGGAGAGGGGCTTCCGGATGGTGAGGAACCCGGAGCGCAGAGCCGCCCTGGTCGACGCCGGTGTGGAGGTGCTGGCGCGCGAGGGGGCACGCGGGCTGACGTTCCGCGCCGTGGACGCCGAGGCGGGTGTGCCGGTGGGTACCGCCTCGAACTACTTCACCGGCCGCGACGACCTGCTCCGCCAGATCGACGCACACCTGCATGAACGGCTGGCGCCGGATCCGGAGTTCACGGCCGAGCTGCTGACGGCACCGAGGGACCGCTCACTCGTCACGGCGTTCATGCACGACCTCATGGCGCGGGCGCAGCGCGACCGCACGGGGTATCTCGCGCTCCTGGAGATGCGCCTGGAGGCCACGCGGCGCCCCGAGCTGCGGGCCTCATACACGAAGACGATCCGCGCGGACCTCGAGTACGGCATGGAGTTCCACCGCGACGCCGGCCTCCCCGGCGGCGACGAAACCGTGACGGTGCTCTACCTCGCCATGCTCGGCCTGATCCTGGAACACCTGACCCTGCCCGGGGTCCTGGACGGCGTACTCCCCGGAGTGACCGTGCCCGACGGCCTGGTGGAACGAATAGTGGCGACGATCGTGCCGAAGCCGGACGCGCCCCTTTAGGGGCGCGGGGCTGTATCGATATGCGGCTCCGCCGCGTGAGCGCGCGACCGCGCCCCTTAGGGGCGCGCGGAACTGCGCGACCAGCCACAACGAACCCGCAGCTTCAAAACCGGCCCTCAGCGGAGCGCTACGGCTTGCGCCACATCGGCCACATCGACGGACCGTCCGGCAGGTCGACAGTGCGGCCGGCGAAGGCGAAGCCGAGCCGTTCGTAGAGGCCCCGGCTGCGGGCGTTGCTCGCCTCGAGGTACGCGGGCAGGTGCTCACGGTCGCAGCGGTCGAGGACGTGCTGGATGAGCGCCGTACCGAGACCCTCGCCCTGCCGGGCAGGGCTCACGGCGATCAACCACAGGTACTCGTGCGCCGTGCCCGCCGGGTGTGCCTCGGCCGTAAGCCGGCTGATCTGCTCGATCCGTTCGTTGTCCGGATCGACGGCCTCGCGCATCCGCGCGGGCCCGTCCTCGTCCTCCTCGTGGGCCTCCGCGGGCACCGACAGCCACAGCGCACAGGCCGAACCGTCCTCGGTGACGTCCACGTATCCCTCGTCGAGCACGATGTCGAGGAAGGCTGCCATCAACAGGGGATGCGTACGGCGACGGTCTTCCGCGTCGGGAAAGACCCACCTGCTCACCGGGTCGTCCCGAAAGGCCTCGTCAAGAAGCCGCACAACGGCCTCCCGGTCGGCTTCGCCGGCCCTCCGGATCACGACTCCCATGCCCCGTCCCTCCGCCTCAACTACCGTCCCCACTCGGTCGTTTGCAGCCTACCTTCATCACGTTCCGTAACGGACCGCATCGGCCCCATCACACGAAGGGATGAGAATGGATCTTCGAGAACGGGGCACAACGTAGGACCTGCCAACCGGGGTCGCCGGCCGGGGCCGGGCTCTTCCCGGCCAGGGAACTACAAGATCGAGCCGACCGTTGGACCGGCGACGGACGAACACGGACGAACGACGAGGAGACAGCAATGGCAGGCTTCCTGGACCGCGCCAAGGAACAAGCACAGCGCGGCCTCACGCAGGGCAAGCAGAAGATCGACGAGGTGCAGGCACAGCGGGCGGGCGGCGATCTGCTCAAGAGCCTCGGTGCGGCCTACTACGCCGAGAAGCACGGCACCGGCTCCCCCGACGCGACACAGCGGGCCCTCCAGGCCCTGGAGAGCCACATCGCGACGCACGGCGACGGAGTTCTGCACTCCTGACCAAATCGGCTCGCACGCTGTACGAACAGGTGGTCCCTGCCGCGGAGTTCCGGTACAAGCACCGGTACGAGGCGGCCGCGACCGGTGGCCGTCGCGCCCCATGTGAGGAGGCGGCCATGGCCTCACCCATGTCCGCGGGCAAGTTCCTTGAGCGGCTGCGGGACGAAGGTCTGACCGTCGTCGAGGTTGGCGACTGGGAACATCACAACCGCAACCACAAGGGCCCTTGGGGCCCGGTCCACGGCGTGATGATCCACCACACGGTGACGTCGGGCAGCCGGCGGACGGTCGAGATCTGCCGCGACGGCTACAGCGGCCTGCCCGGACCGCTGTGTCACGGCGTGATCACCAAGGACGGCCGCGTCCACCTCGTCGGCTACGGCCGCGCCAACCACGCGGGGCTCGGCGACGACGACGTACTGCGCGCGGTCATCGCCGAGAACACACTCCCGCGGGACAACGAGGCGAACACCGACGGCAACCGCTACTTCTACGGCTTCGAGTGCGAGAACCTCGGTGACGGCCAGGACCCCTGGCCCGCCGCCCAGCTGGAGGCGATCGAGCGGGCCTCGGCGGCGATCTGCCGCCACCACGGCTGGACGGAACGCTCGGTCATCGGCCACCTCGAATGGCAGCCGGGCAAGGTCGACCCGCGCGGCTTCACCATGGCGAACATGCGGGAACGCATCCGCGACCGCCTGGCGTGACGTACGGGCGTCCGACGGCGCCGCCCCGGACACCTGTCCGACAATGGTCACGTGACCAGCCCAGACGCCCCAGACGCCCCAGACGACCTGGAGGACCTGGAGGACCCGGCGGACCCCAGCGCTTCTGCCTCCTCCGACGCCTCCGGCGCCCTCGAAGCGCTCGACCCCGCCGTCCTGCGGCCGCGGCTGCCGTCGCCGCTGCATGACGTCGAGGACGAGCGCTTCGCGCGTCATGGCGTACGGCTGCTGCTCAAGCGGGACGACCTGATCCACCCGGACCTGGTGGGCAACAAGTGGCGCAAGCTGGCCCCGAACCTGCGTGCCGCGGCGGGCCGTACGATCCTCACCTTCGGCGGCGCGTACTCGAACCACCTGCGCGCCACCGCCGCCGCGGGCCGTCTCCTGGGCCTGTCCACCATCGGCGTGGTCCGCGGCCAGGAGCTGGCCGACCGCCCCCTCAACCCGTCCCTGGCCCGGTGCGCGGCCGACGGCATGCGGCTGCACTTCGTCGACAGATCGACTTACCGTCACGTGAACGAGCCGGAGACCCTGGCCGCCATCCTCCGGGAGGCCGGCGCCGAGGATGCGTACGTCGTCCCCGAGGGCGGCAGCAACTCCCTGGCCGTACGCGGCTGCGACGCCCTCGGCCAGGAGCTGCGCGGGCAGGCCGACGTCGTCGCGCTCGCCTGCGGCACGGGCGGCACACTCGCGGGCCTGGCCGCCGGCCTCGGCCCCGGACAGCGCGCCCTGGGCATCCCCGTCCTCAAGGGCGGCTTCCTCGACGCGGAGATACGCACCCTCCAGCGCCGGGCCTTCGGCGGCCCTCGCGGCGACTGGTCCCTCGACGACCGCTTCCACTGCGGCGGTTACGCCCGCACCACCCCCGAACTCGACGCCTTCGCCGCCGACTTCGAGCAGCGCCACGGCCTGGCCGTCGAGCGCCTCTATGTCGCCAAGACGCTGTACGGACTTCTCGCCCTCACGGAGGAAGGCGCCTTCCCCCGCGGGACGAGACTCGCGGCCGTGATCACGGGACCACCACTCTCCCCGTAGGTCGTGCCGGTGAAGTCCCGCGCGGTATCGCGCCCCGTAAGGGGCGCGGGGCTGTACTGATATGCGGCTCCGCCGCGTGGGCGCGACCAGCCACAACGAACCCGCAGCTTCGAAACCGACCCTCCAGCGGAGCGCTCACGTGGCTGTCTCCCGGTAGGCCGCCGCCTCCTCCAGGTCCAGCCTCCTGAGCAGCGTCCGCAGCATCTCGTCGTCGATATAGCGACCGTCCCGCAGCTTCACGAACACCGCCCGCTCGGCGCCGATCATCTCGCGCGACAGACGGCGGTACGTGTCGTCCGCCGTCTCCCCCGTCACGGGGTTCACCGCGCCGAGCCGCTCCCACACCGCGTTGCGGCGGCGCTCCAGGACCCCACGGAGGCGGTCGGCGAGGGGGCCCGGCAGGGCGTTGCGCTCGTCGCTGAGGAGCTCGTCCAGGCGTCGCTCGGCGGCCCGGGACGCCTGCGCCTGGGCGTTTGCCTCCGCGAGCGTCTCGGCCTGCTGGTCACGTCCGGGCAGCTTCAGCAGGCGGATCAGCGGGGGCAGCGTCAGCCCCTGTACGACCAGCGTCCCGATGACCGTCGTGAAGGTCAGAAAGAGGATGAGGTTGCGTCCGGGAAACTCCTCGCCCCCGTGCACCGTCAGCGGGATCGAGAACGCGATGGCGAGCGAGACGACACCGCGCATCCCGGCCCAGCCGATGACGAACGGCCCCTTCCAGGCGGGGTCCACCTCCCGCTCCCGGATCCGCGCGGACAGCAGGCGCGGCAGGAACGTCGCGGGATACACCCACACGAAGCGGGCCGCGACGACCACAAGGAAGAGGACCACCGCGTACCAGGCGGCGCGCACCCCCTCGTACTCCCCGAGTTCCCTCAGAACGATCGGCAGTTGCAGACCGATCAGCGCGAAGACCGCCGCCTCCAGGATGAACGCGACCATCTTCCACACCGCGGTCTCCTGAAGCCGGGTTTCGAAATCGACCTGCCAGGAGCGGTGCCCGAGGTAGAGGGCGACGACGACCACGGCGAGCACTCCGGAGGCGTGCACCTGCTCGGCGACCGCGTACGCGAAGAAGGGGATCAGCAAGGAGAGGCTGTTCTGCAGCAGCGCCTCCTTCAGATGCGTGCGCAGCCAGTGGATCGGCACCATCAGGACGAGCCCGATCCCGATGCCGCCGAGCGCCGCGAGCAGGAACTCGCCGATGCCGCCCGCCCAGGTCGCGCCCTCCCCGACGGCGGCGGCGAGCGCCACCTTGTAGGCGGTGATCGCGGTCGCGTCGTTCACCAGGGACTCGCCCTGCAGGATCGTGGTGACCCGCGAGGGCAGTCCGACTCGGCGCGCGACGGCTGTCGCCGCCACCGCGTCCGGCGGCGCCACGACCGCGCCGAGCACAAGGGCCGCGGTGAGCGGCAGGTCCGGCACGATCAGATACGCGGCCCAGCCGACGACGAGCGTCGCGAACAGCACGTACCCCACCGACAGCATCGCCACGGGCCGTATGTGCGCCCGCAGATCGAGGTACGAGCTGTCCGTGGCCGCTGTGTACAGCAGCGGGGGCAGCAGCAGCGGCAGCACCACGTCGGGGTCCAGGGCGTATTCGGGCACTCCTGGGACGTACGAGACGGCCAGGCCCACCGTGACGAGCAGCAGCGGCGGAGGGACCGGGGTGCGGCGGGCCGCACCGGCGACCGCGGCACTGCCCGCGATCAACAGGAGCAGAGGCATCACATGCATCGGTTTCGGCCCGCCTTCGTTTTCGAGCGGCTTTCGCTGCGCCCGTCGTAACCTGGCAATCATGAAACAGTGCACGCACTCCGACTCGCTTCCACGTCCGGAACCCGGACCGCTCAGCGAGACCTGCCTCGAGTGCCGTGCCGCGGGCACGCACCCGGTGCAGCTGCGGTTGTGCCTGGACTGCGGTCACGTAGGCTGCTGCGACACGTCGCCCATGCGGCACGCGACGGAGCACTACAAGGAGACGGGGCACCCGGTGATGCGCACCCTCGAACCCGGAGAGAGCTGGCGCTGGTGCTTCGTCGACCACGTCCTCGTGTGACACTGCGTCCCGACCGCCTGGACCCGACGATTCGACGGTCTGACGTCTGGGTACGTCAACCCGGCGCGCGCTCTTCCCAATTGGGCCCGCAGACCCCTAGCCACTGTGCGTATAACTATGTTTACTATGAGTGACAGCAAGGGGTTGGGGTCCCGGGGACAGAAAACCTGAGAGCGCGATAGCGTCACCGCTGAACCACGTACCGCGTTACCCCGGGGGGTCACCCCCTCGGCCCCCGAAAGAGCTTGTACCACCTTGGAGGTGAGGGTGTCCCAGATCGCAGGCGAGCCCGCGACCCAGGACTTCGTCGAAGTCCGGCTGCCGGCTGCGGGTGCCTACCTGTCGGTGCTGCGTACGGCCACGGCCGGCCTCGCGGCGCGTTTGGACTTCACCCTCGACGAGATCGAGGACTTGCGCATCGCTGTCGACGAAGCCTGCGCGATCCTGCTGCAACAGGCCGTGCCCGGCTCGGTACTCAGCTGTGTCTTCCGCCTGATCGACGACTCGCTCGAGGTGACGGTCTCGGCCCCGACCACCGACGGCCACGCCCCCGCGCGGGACACGTTCGCCTGGACCGTGCTGTCGGCCCTCGCGGGCAAGGTGTCCTCCTCGGTCGCCGAGGACAAGACCGTCTCGATCAGTCTCTACAAACAGCGCGGCGCGGGACCCGGGCCGGCGTGAGGAACGGGGACGGGCCGGTGCGGGACGAAGAGCGCGGCACACGGGAACTTCCCGCTGAGGGCTTCGGTGACCTGAGCGGGCCCCGACGCATGGCGGCGGAGGGTGTCGACGGCATCCCCGAGCAGCAGGCCCGGCCGCATCCGGAGGACGACTCCACGGCGGCCGAAGCGCCTCAGCGCGGGGGTCCCCCGTTTTCGAGCGAAGCCGAGAGCGCCGAGAACTTGGGAGAAGATCCGATCGACGAGGACGAGCGCGCAGCGCTCTCCGGCCGTGACGGGCAGCAGAATCCAGGCGTTGCCGTGCAGGGGGAATCCCCCGGGACGGAGTCTGGGGGAGCGCCCCCGGAAGGGCGGCGGCGGGTGACGGGCGGGACTATGAGCGAGCAGCACGAGCGACACGCTGACAACGGCGCCGAGGGCGCATCGGGCGTACACCACGACCCCCAGGACCGCAGCGGGGCGCGGGCGATGTTCATCCGGCTGCGCAAGCTGCAGGACGGCAGCCCCGAGTACGCGGAGCTGCGCAATCAGCTGGTCCGGATGCATCTGCCGCTCGTCGAGCACCTCGCACGCCGCTTCCGCAACCGCGGTGAGCCGCTGGACGACCTCACACAGGTCGCCACCATCGGCCTGATCAAGTCGGTCGACCGCTTCGACCCGGAGCGCGGCGTCGAGTTCTCGACGTACGCGACGCCGACGGTGGTCGGCGAGATCAAGCGGCACTTCCGCGACAAGGGCTGGGCGGTGCGGGTGCCGCGCCGGCTTCAGGAGCTGCGTCTGGCGCTCACCACGGCGACCGCGGAGCTCTCGCAGCAGCACGGCCGCTCCCCCACCGTGCACGAGCTGGCCGAGAAGCTGGCCATCTCGGAGGAGGAGGTCCTGGAGGGCCTGGAGTCTGCCAACGCGTACTCCACGCTGTCCCTGGACGTCCCCGACACGGACGACGAGTCCCCGGCGGTCGCGGACACACTGGGCGCCGAGGACGAGGCCCTGGAGGGCGTCGAGTACCGGGAGTCCCTGAAGCCGCTCCTGGAGGATCTGCCGCCACGGGAGAAGCGGATCCTGCTGCTTCGGTTCTTCGCGAACATGACGCAGTCGCAGATCGCCCAGGAGGTCGGCATCTCCCAGATGCACGTCTCGCGCCTGCTGGCACGGACGCTGGCGCAGTTGCGGGAGAAGCTGCTCGTCGAGGAGTGACCGGCCGAGAGGTTGGGCTGCCGGTTACTTCTGGTTCTGCACGTTCCCGGGGCCGCGGATCCCGAGGGCCCGGGTCGTCTCCGGGTTCAACAGGAGTACCAGCGCCGCGACCGCGACGACGGCCAGGGCGATGCCGCCCGGAATGGCCAGGCTGTCGGCCTGGAGCAGGGTCCAGGCCACCGGCAGCGCCATGATCTGCGTGATGATCGCGGGACCCCGGCTCCAGCTGCGCTGCCTGAACAGTCCGCGCGCGGCCAGCAGCGGCATCAGTGCGAGCACCATCAGCGTGACCCCGCCCGTGACGGCCTGCTGCCGGTCGTCCGGGTCGCCCGCCAGGGCCATCACGAGTATGTAGACGCCCGCGGCGACCAGGGCGAGGCCCTCCAGGGCGGCCAGCGCCGCCGCGGCGGTCAGCCGTACGGGACGGGGGCCTGTCTCGGGGGCGTCCGGGG
>NZ_JAAKZY010000239.1 GCF_011045015.1 Streptomyces scabichelini
GGTTTCCCCGCCTCCAACAGCGCCTGCGCCTCGTCGACGCTCGCTTCAGGCGTGCGTACGACCCCTTCGGGCTGCCGCTCCACCCCGTCGGCCCCGTACAGCACCGCCCGGCCGCCCACCCGCTGAGCCAGTTGCCGCAGGACCGACGGCACCGGGTCCTGCCGGGAGGCCGCCGCGGCCAGGCTCTGCTGGGCCTCGGTCACGCGGCGCAGCTCCGTGTGCCGGGCCTGGGCCATGAGCTGCCAGACCGCCCGGGCCACGCCCGAGAAGGTGGTGCGGGGCGGGACCTCGAGAAGCGGCAGGCCGTAGTGGTCGCAGGCCGCGACGAGCGCGCGCGGGACCGTGTCGTGGACCGGCGCAAGGCCGAAGCCGAGGGCCGCGCCGCCCGCCTCGACGATCCGCGAGACGTAGTCGTCGAAGTACGTGCCCGAACCTGCCGCCTCCGGGATGTGGACGCCGGCCGTCAGCAGCAGCTCGCCGCCGAGCAGATACGGGTACGGGTCCGCCATCTCCGAGGTGTGCGCCCAGTGGATCACCGTGGCCGAATCCTCCGGCCCCGCGATCTGCCGCAGGCCCAGGTCCTCGCGGGCCAGCAGTGCCGCCAGGGGCACCGGTGGCGTGGGAGGAACGGCCGGGTCCCGCATGGTGTGCGTTCCCTCCACTCGACACGCCGCGAATGGATGAAACGTACACTTCGCAGTCGCTTTCCGGCCACCTAGTGTCGATGCTCGTCACCCGCCGGCGACATCGAGTTCGACCGAGGAGGGCCCCGTGGCCGTCGACTACACAGTCATCGTCGTCTATCTGGCAGGCATGCTGGCCATGGGCTGGTGGGGCATGCGCCGCGCCAGGTCGAAGAGCGAGTTCCTGGTGGCGGGCCGCCGCCTCGGCCCCACCATGTACTCCGGCACCATGGCCGCGATCGTCCTCGGCGGCGCGTCCACGATCGGCGGCGTCGGCCTCGGGTACCAGTACGGGCTCTCCGGCGCCTGGATGGTCTTCACCATCGGCCTCGGGCTTCTCGCCCTGTCCGTCTTCTTCTCGGCCCGCATCGCCCGGCTCAAGGTCTACACCGTCTCCGAGATGCTCGATCTCCGGTACGGCGGCCGGGCAGGGGTCATCTCCGGTGTCGTCATGTGGGCGTACACGCTGATGCTCGCGGTCACGTCCACCATCGCGTACGCCACGATCTTCGACGTCCTCTTCGACATGAACCGCACGATCGCGATCGTCCTCGGCGGCTCCATCGTGGTCGCGTACTCGACGCTCGGCGGCATGTGGTCCATCACGCTGACGGACATGGTGCAGTTCGTGGTGAAGACCGTCGGGGTGCTGCTGCTCCTGCTCCCGATCGCGGTCGTCAAGGCGGGCGGCTTCGGCGAGATGCGGGACGAGCTGCCGACGTCGTACTTCGACCCGCTGGGCATCGGCGGCGAGACGATCTTCACGTACGTTCTCATCTACACCTTCGGCATGCTGATCGGGCAGGACATCTGGCAGCGCGTGTTCACCGCGCGCAGCGACCGGACCGCCAGGTGGGGCGGCACGATCGCGGGCACCTACTGCCTGGCGTACGCGCTCGCCGGCGCCGTCATCGGCACGGCGGCCAAGGTGCTCTACCCGAAGCTGGGCAGCGCGGACGACGCCTTCGCGACCATCGTGAAGGACGAACTCCCCGTCGGCGTACGGGGATTGGTGCTCGCTGCGGCCCTGGCGGCCGTGATGTCGACGTCCTCGGGCGCCCTCATCGCCTGCGCGACCGTCGCGAACAACGACATCTGGTCGCGGTTGCGGGGGATCGTGCGGGCGGAAGGCGAGGAGGAGGACGAGGTCAGGGGAAACAGGGCCTTCATCCTCATCATGGGCATCGCCGTGATCTGTACGGCCATCGCGCTCAACAACGTCGTCGAGGCCCTGACCGTCGCGTACAACCTCCTCGTCGGCGGCCTCCTCGTCCCCATCCTCGGCGGCCTGCTGTGGAAGCGCGGCACCGCCCAGGGCGCGCTGGCGTCCGTCACGGTCGGCGGCCTCGCGGTCATCGTCCTGATGGCGACGTACGGAATCCTCGCCAACGAGCCCATCTACTACGGACTGCTGTCCTCGCTGGCCACGTACGTGATCGTCTCGCTGGCCACCCCCGCGACCGACGCGGCGGTGCTGGCCGCGTGGCGTGAGCGGCTGGCCGGGCGGTCGCCCGAACCCGCGTCCGAACCGATCCCGGCTCCCCAGTAGAGTCGCAACCAGTAGGACAAGTAGTGCATACGCGACGAAACGTATGCAGGAAGAAGGCAGTTCCCATGAGCAGCAACGAGAGCCCCGCAGCCGACGGCAGCCAACCCCGCGGCCCCGTCGACTCGTCCCGCATTCCGCGATACGCGGGTCCCGCGACCTTCGCCCGGCTGCCCCGCCTCGACGAGGTCGGCCGCACCGACGTCGCCGTCGTGGGCGTGCCGTTCGACTCGGGTGTCTCGTACCGGCCGGGTGCCCGCTTCGGCGGGAACGCGATCCGGGAGGCCTCGCGTCTGCTGCGCCCGTACAACCCGGCGCAGGACGCGTCCCCGTTCGCGCTGGCCCAGGTCGCGGACGCGGGAGACATCGCGGCCAACCCGTTCGACATCAACGAGGCCGTGGAGACGGTGGAGGGCGCTGCCGACGAGCTCCTGTCGACCGGCGCCCGTCTCATGACCCTCGGCGGCGACCACACCATCGCGCTCCCGCTCCTGCGCTCGGTCGCGAAGCGGCACGGTCCGGTTGCCCTGCTCCACTTCGACGCGCACCTCGACACCTGGGACACGTACTTCGGCGCGGAGTACACGCACGGCACGCCGTTCCGCCGGGCCGTGGAGGAGGGCATCCTCGACACCTCGGCGCTCTCGCACGTCGGTACGCGCGGTCCGCTGTACGGCAGGAAGGACCTGGACGACGACGAGAAGATGGGCTTCGGCATCGTGACGTCGGCGGACGTGATGCGACGCGGCGTGGACGAGGTGGCGGACCAGCTGCGGCAGCGCATCGGCGACCGCCCGCTCTACATATCCATCGACATAGACGTCCTCGACCCGGCGCACGCGCCCGGCACGGGGACGCCGGAGGCGGGCGGCCTGACGTCGCGCGAACTCCTGGAGATTCTGCGGGGGTTGGCGTCCTGCAACCTGGTCTCGGCGGACGTCGTGGAGGTCGCGCCCGCGTACGATCACGCCGAGATCACGTCGGTCGCCGCGTCCCACACGGCGTACGAACTGACGACGATCATGTCCCGCCAGATTGCAGAGGCCCGCTCGAAGTGACTCACGACCACGACCTGGTGCTCCGCCCGACCGCCGCCCAGACGGAGGCGGCGCTGAACCCTCCCCCCGGCCGAAGCGGCGGAGACCTGGTCGTGGAGACGCTGGCGGCGCTCGGTGCGACGACGGTCTTCGGCCTGCCAGGCCAGCACGCGCTGGGCATGTTCGACGCGCTGCGCCGCTCGGACCTCAGGTACATCGGCCTGCGGGTGGAGAACAACGCGGGGTTCGCGGCGGACGCGTACGGCCGCATCACCGGCGAGGCGGCCCCGCTGCTCCTTTCGACGGGCCCGGGCGCGCTGACGTCGCTGGCGGCCCTTCAGGAGGCCGCGGCCGCTTCCGCCCCCGTCCTGGCGATCAGCAGCCAGATCCCGACGGCCGGCCTTGGCGGCGGCCGCCACGGCTATCTGCACGAACTCCCCGACCAGGCAGCCTCGTTCAGGGGTGTGGTCAAGTCGGTCCACACCGTGCGGACCCAGTCACAGATCCCCTCCGCGGTCGAGGCGGCCTGGAAGTCGGCGCTGACGGCCCCGCACGGGCCGGTGTGGGTGGAGATCCCGCAGGACGTGCTGCTGGCCGAGACGGCGATCCCGGTGGTGACGGGCGGCGACGCCTTCCCCGAGGAGCTGCCTCCGCGCCCCGAACTGACGGCCGTGGCCGCCGACCTGCTGTCCCGTGCCGCCCGTCCGGCGATCATCGCGGGCGGGGGAGTCGTACGGGCGGACGCGTCGGGCAAGCTGAAGCAGCTGGCCGAAGCACTGAACGCCCCCGTGGTCACCACGCCCGGCGGCAAGGGCGCCTTCCCCTGGACGCACCCCCTCTCACTCCAGGCCTGGATCGAGGACCGCCACACCACGGACTTCCTGGAGGACGCGGACGTACTCCTGGTGGTCGGCTCGGGCCTCGGCGAACTCTCCTCGAACTACCACACGTTCAAGCCGCGCGGCCGGGTCGTCCAGATCGAGGCGGACCTCGGCAAGCTGGAGTCCAACCATCCGGCGCTGGGCATCCACGCGGACGCACGACTGGCGTTGCAGGCCCTGCTGGAAACGGTGGACGAGCGCGCGGACCCGTCCGCCGCGGAGCGTGTGCGTACGGTGCTCGGCCTCGTGCGTGAGCGCATCGACGCGCAGGAACTCACCCTGGAACAGCGGGTGTTGACCGCCGTCCGCACGGCGTTGCCTGACCGGTCGCCGAGCTTCTGGGACATGACGATCCTCGCGTACTGGGCCTGGTCGGCCTTCGACGCCCGCCACCCGAACACCATGCACTCCGCCCAGGGCGCGGGCGGCCTCGGCTACGCCTTCCCGGCGGCACTGGGCGCCGCGGCGGCGGACCCCACCCACCCGGTCCTCGCGGTCTCCGGCGACGGCGGCGCCCTGTACTCCATCGCCGAACTGGCCACAGCGAAGCAGCATGCGTTCAACGTCACCTGGTTGATCGTCGACGACGGCGGCTACGGCATCCTCCGCGAGTACATGACGGACGCCTTCGGCGAGACGACGGCGACAGAGGCGACAGAGCTGTCACGCCCGGACTACGTGGCGCTGGCCGAGTCGTTCGGGGTGCCAGGACTCCGTACGACTCCGGAGACCCTCGAAGCGGACCTGTCCAAGTCCCTGACGACACCCGGCCCTTCGGTGGTCGTCCTGCCGGCGGTGCTCCGGATGTTCGCACCTACGCACCTGGGCTGACAGGCCTAGACTGTCGCTCATGACGTACACGTTCTTCTTCCACCTGCGTTAGCCGCCGCCGGCGAAGCGAGGATCCCCCGTCGCCGGCGATGCGGGGCGGCGAAGCGCTGCCCCGAGTGCTGACGTGGGAGAAGAACGATCACCATGCACACGCCCCTCGTGGCGCGCTGCGTCCGCGGCCTCGAGTCCACGGTCGCCGCCGAGGTTCTGGCATCCGGGCTCGGCGTCGTCACCGGCCTGCGCCACCGCGAGGTCCATTTCCGGGCTTCCTGGCCCGCGCCCATGCTGCGCACCGCGGACGACGTCTTCCTGCTCGCCGCCCAGCGGGCCGACATCGGGACGACGAAGCACGGCCTCCAGGCCCTCGCCGAACTCGCCGAACTCGCCGACACCGACCGCCTGTTGCGCCTCCGCCGCGGCCTGACCGCATCGGACGAGCTCACCGGCATCGACGTCTCGGCCTCCTTCCTCGGCCGACGCACCTTCAACCGCTATGACGCCGAGGATGTCGTCGGCCCGGCCCTGGCACGGCGGCTCGGCGTCCCCTACCACTCGCGCCGCACAGGCGTCGCGTCCCCGCCGGGCCACTGGGGATGGCGGCTGACCCTGGACGGCACGCGAGCCACGCTCATGCTGCGGATCACCGACCAACCGCAGCATCGCCGCGCGTACAAGCGCCGGACCATCCCGGGCACCCTGCACCCGCCACTGGCCGCCGCCATGGCCGCGATGGCCGACATCAGCCCTGGTCAGGTCGTCGTCGACCCGTGCTGCGGCGCCGGCACCCTGCTGATCGAGGCGGCGCTCGCGCAGCCGGGCGCCCATTTCCACGGCTTCGACCTGTCCCCCGACGCGATCACCGCTGCCCGCGCCAACGCCGTCGCCCTGCCCGACACCGTCGGCCTGCCCATCGCCATCGACCGCTCCGACGCCGGCCGCCTGCCCCTTCCCGACGCGGGCGTCGACCGTGTCCTGTGCAACCCACCCTGGGGGACCCAGGCCCCTGCCCGCGGCCTGATCGCGAACACCCCCTCGCGCTGGTGGACGGAGCTGCGCCGCGTCCTCGCCCCGGACGGCAGGGCCGTGCTCCTCCTCCCCGACCCCGAGGCCCTGGGCACCGCCCTGCGGCACCGCCTGACCCCCTTGCACATTCAGCGTGTCCGCGTCTCCGGCGCCCAGCCGTTCATCGTCCACCTGGCACCGAAGGACGAGAACGTGCGCCGCCGCACCACCGGCGTACGGGACGGCCCCACGGCGCGGGGAAACCCGTGAGCCCGCCGTCCGGGGCCGAGAATGCTGTAACGCTTTTCGCGCCCCGGTCCAAGAACAGGTGAAGTGCCTGCGACGAGAAGGAGACGCCAGTGGACGGCGCGGAACGGTTACGGGGTGGGCCTGCCGCGGCAGTACGCGACCCGCAGCTCTTCGAAGCGTTCTATCGGCGCCACGTGGACGCCGTGATGCGCTTCGTGGCCCGGCGCGTCGACGACCCCCACACCGCGGCCGACCTGACGGCCGAGATCTTCCTCGCCGTCCTCGACTCGGCCCACACCTACCGCCCGCGCCTCGGCAGCGAGACGGCCTGGCTGTACGGCATCGCCCGCAACGTCGTGTCGTCCGAGCGCCGCCGCGTGGCCCGGGAGGCCGAACGCGATCTGCGCCTGTCCGGGCGGCGGTTGCTGGAGGCCGACGACATCGCCCGCCTTGAGGACAAGGTGGACGCGGAGAGCCCCGGGCGGCGCGTACTGGCCGCGCTCGCAAGGCTCCCCGAGGGCGAGCGGGCCGTCATGGAGCTGGTCGCGGTGGACCAGCTCACGGTCACGGAGGCGGCGGCCGCGCTGGGCATCCGCCAGGTCACGGCCCGGGTCCGACTCCACCGGGCGCGCAAGGCGCTGCGGGGAGAGGCGGACTCCGAGGCCGGGGCGGACTCCAGGCCCGAGGTCCGCTCCAAGACCGTGGAGACGCCGGACGCATCACTGTTGTACGTGGTCAGGGGAGAGGCATGAGCACGCGGACGACGTTCGAGGACCGACTGCTGGACGAACTGAAGCGGGAGATCGAGCGGCGCGAGCCCAAGCCGAACCCTTGCGCTCCTTCCGCTCCTTCCGCACGCCGTCTGGTCACGCCGCGCCGCATCGCCCTCGCCGCGACGGCCTGTGCGCTGGCCGGGCTCGCCGTCGTGTTCGTGCCCGGTTCAGCGGCCGACTCGAAGGCGTACGCGGTGGAGGGCAACGGCGACGGCAGCGTCACGCTGACCATCAAGGATCAGGACATCGGCATCGAGGCCCAGCTTGAACTCGCGAGCCAGATGCGTCCGTGGGGCATTCAAGTGAAGGTGGTTGCTCCCACCTGCGAGTCCAAGTCGTGGGGCACCCATGCAGTCCTCGATCTCAAGTCGATCACCAAGCAGGGCGTCGCTGTACCCGTCCGCGCCTGGTCGGTCACCCTGCATCGAGGCCAAGAGCTGGTCCTCGAGAACACTGCCAGGCCGTTGACCAAGGACGAGATCAAACACTACGAAGTCCAGCCCTGCGGCCCTGTGAACCCCACCCCGCCCGGCAACTCGCCGACGGACTAGCCGAGGCGCCTCCACGTGGAACCCGCACCCTCCGCTCCTCCAGACCTCAAGTCGTCACTGTCCGCATCTCCACGATTACCCAAAGTCGTCGCCTCGACCGGCTCGCCCCGCTCGGGCTGGCTGGACGCGTTGCGCGGCATCGCCGCACTGGTCGTGGTGTTCGACCACACGTCGTACGCCTTCATGCCGGAGTTCCGGCGGGAGTTGATGCCGGAGTTCAACACCAGCCGGTACGGCATCATGGTGTTCTTCCTGGTGAGCGGCTACATCATCCCGGCGTCGCTGGAACGCCGGGGCTGCGTCCGGACGTTCTGGATCGGACGGATCTTCCGCATCTACCCGCTGTGGGCGGCCGTCGTCATCCTGCTCCTCGCCCTCAAACTGATGGGCATCGCGGAGATCCGCGCCGACTTCGGCGGGCAGAGCGCTGCCACGGTGGCCGTCGCCCATGTCACCCTGCTCCAAGAGCTGCTGGGGACGCCCAATCTTCTCCTCGTCCTGTGGACGCTCTCGTACGAGATGGCCTTCTACCTGCTGGTCGTCGCTCTCTTCACGGTCCGCCTGCACCAGCGGTCGGCAGCGGTCGCCGTCACGCTGGCCGTACTCGCCGCCGTGAGCGCGACGGCAACGGGCATGCTGCCGGTCTCCGCCCTCTCGGGCACGGTCGGCACCGGCCCGCTGATCGCGTTCGCCTCGATCGCCATGGTGGTCGCCATCTGCTGCGCGAGCGCCAGGTCACCCGCGCTTCGCTTGTTCGGCGGCGTGCTGGGCGGGGTGCCGGCGCTCGCCCTGGTCCCTTTCAACGGCACGGTCCCCATGTGGGAGAGCCTGGTGATCCTCGCCGTGATGTTCCTCGGCACGGCCGTCTACCGAGCCGAGATCGGGCAGAGCACGTGGCGGTGCGCGGCCTGCACAGCCGCCGTGGTGCTGGCTTGCGCCGTGGGGAGTGCGTACCGGCACGGCGACGGGTCCCACTTCACACGGCGCGGCTGGATCGTGGCCTTCCTGCTGGCCGGACTCACCTTCGGTGTCGGACTGGCGTTGCGGCGACGGCGGATACCACGCCTGCTGAGCGGACTGGGAACGATCAGCTACTCGGTCTACCTGGTGCATCCGGTGCTGCTGGCGGTGTCGGACGGCACGATCGGCCGGTGGCGGCGGGACACTCTCGTACTCGAAGTGGCCTTCTGTGCCGTGCTGTTGCCGCTGTGCGTGCTGACCCACCGTTACATCGAAGCGCCGGGCCGGACATGGGGCCGAAAGCTGGGTTCCCGGTCAGGCCGCGCGGAGCCACCGTGACGAGAGCCCGTGCCACACAGCGTCCCGTGATCGTTTCGCCGGCATGTCATGCCTGTGCATGTGCTCGGCGGCGGAAGTTCACTGGCGGGGCTTAGCTTCCGAGATCGCCGCCCCTCCCCCGCAGTGCTTCGATTGACTTGTTCCTGACAGAGGAGCCCCATATGGAAGCCTCCAGACTTCCCTGGTCCCACCGGGTCGACCGCACCCGTGTCCCCGCCGTACTCGCCGCCCTGCTGCTCGTCGGCTCCGCCCCGGCCGCGCTGGCCGACTCGGCGGCACAGCCGGTGGCGACCACCGCGTCCGTGGAGACCCCGGCGGTGTACGACGACGAGGCCGGCGGCGACGCCGACGCGGACGACCCGGCGGTGTGGGTGGACCCCGCCGACCCCTCACGCAGCGTCGTCCTGGGAACACTCAAGAACGCGGGCCTTGACGTGTACGGCCTGAACGGGCAGCGGCTGCAGCACATCGCCACCCCGGTCGCGCCGAGCCCGGACGCCGAACCGGGCCGGTTCAACAACGTCGACGTCGTCTACGGTTTCGACCTCGGTGGGAAGAAGACCGACCTGGCCCTCGTCAGCGACCGAGGCCGGGACCGTATCCGGATCTACGCCATCGACCCGAAGGCCGTGGCAGAGGGCCGTCCCCCGCTGACCGACGTCACCGCCGCCACGGTGGCCCCGGTCTTCTCCGCCTCGGAGGCGGCGGTGGACGAGCAGCGCACCGCCTACGGACTGGCCGCGTACGTGGACGACGGCGACGTGTACGTCGTGGTCAGCCGCCGCTCCGAGACCCGCCTGAAGCTGTTGAAGCTGACCGCGAGCAACGGCAAGGTCGGCTACCGCACCGCGGACACCATCGACATGCCCGGCTCGTTCACGCTGCCCGACGGCACGCGGTGGACGCCGTGCGCCGACCCGGGAGACCGCCCGCAGTTCGAGGGCATGGCCGTCGACCAGGAGACGCACGTGCTGTACGCGGCACAGGAGGACGTCGGCCTGTGGCGGATCCCCCTGGACGACGCGGAGTTCGACAAGCCTGCCCTTCTCGACAAGGTCCGCGAGTACGGCGTCCCGTGGACCTACGACGCGGCGGAGGAGGAGTGCGTGATCGACACGGCGAACGACCCCGGCTACGGCGGCACCCACCTGTCGGCCGACGCCGAGGGCATCACGGTGTACCACGCGGCCGACGGCAAGGGCTACGTCCTCGCCTCGAGCCAGGGCGACAACACCTTCGCCGTGTACCAGCGCGACGGCCGCAACGCCTATGTAGGCCAGTACGAGATCACCGACGGCCCGGCGACCGACGGTGTGCAGGAGTCCGACGGCGCCACCGTGGTCAACGTCCCGCTGGGCGGGGCGTTCCCCAAGGGCCTGCTGGTCACGCACGACGGCCAGGCGACCCCGGAGAACGGCGACCGGGACGCCACGAACTTCAAGTTCGTCCGCTGGGACACGCTGGCCTCGGCCTTCCCCACCCCGCTGACGGTCGACACGCGGTCCTTCGACCCGCGTGACTCCAACGACGGCTGACAGACGACGGCGGCCGGCGGCCCGAAGCGCGACAGAAGCACGAAAGAAGCGCCGCCCGCGGCCGGCCACCGGCCCGGCCGCGGGTGACCAGGCACGTGACGCCCGTCCCAGGAGGTACGTGACCCCCGTCCCAGGCTGCGGGACACCAGTTCACCGCGCGGAGCGCACCGGCAGAATAGGAGCCATGCCGATACCCGGGACCCCCAGCCGCGCCGAGCTCGTCGACCACCTCGTACGGACGCGTATCGCGGGAGACGTCGCCACTCCCCGCGAGAACAACCTCTCCCACTACCGCAAACTGGCGAACGGCGACCGCAACTTCTGGCTCGGCCTTGAGCTCGGTGACCGCTGGACCGACGAGCAGGACGTGCTCGCGGTGATGGCGGAGCGCTGCGGCGTGAACGACGACCCGGAGTACCGGCACGGCCAGGACACCATCGATCCGGAGCTGACGGTCGACGCCCTGGACCGGATGGCGTCACGGCTGCGCAAGGCGGCGGCCGGGAAGCAGCGGGTGCTGTTCGCCACGGGGCACCCGGGCGGGCTTCTCGACGTGCACCGGGAGACCGCCGCGGCGCTGCGTGCCGCCGGCTGCGAGATCATGGTGATTCCGGAGGGGTTGCAGGCGGACGAGGCGTACGTCTTCCAGTTCGCGGACGTCGCCGTGCTGGAGCGGGGCGCCACCCTGTGGCACACGCATTCCGGCGAACCGATGCGTGCCATCCTGGATGGGCTCGAGCAGGAGGGGCGGCCGCTCCCCGACCTGGTCGTCGCCGACCACGGCTGGGCGGGCGCCGCGGGCCAGCTCGGCATCGACTCCATGGGGTACGCCGACTGCAACGACCCCGCCCTCTTCATCGCCGAGTCCGAAGGCACCGTCCAGGTGACGGTCCCCCTCGACGACCACGTCACGAGTCCTCGTCATTACGACCCGATGACGGCGTATCTGCTGTCGGAGGCGGGCCTGACCTAAGCGGCCTTCGTTAAGTCCGGTGCGGTACCGCGCCCCGTAAGGGGCGCGGGGCTGTGTCAATTTGCGGCTCCGCCGCGCGGGCGCGACCAGCTGGTGTCGCGCCGGACAAGGAGGCGGGCCGGGCTCCTCACCGCCGGTCGGCGACCGGCACGAGGGCCGCCGAGCGTCGGAACTGCGGGACGGCACTCATGACCAGCACCACCGCGAACACCACCACATGGACCCACATGGCACCGCGCGCGGACCCTGTCTCGACGAGCCAGCCGGTGGCGAGCGCGGCGAAGGGGTACAGCGATCCGCCGATGAGGAACAGGGAACTGTGCACGCGGCCCATCAACTCGTCCGGAACCAACGCGTACACCCGGGCATTCTTCGGCACCACGATGATGGGCGAGAGGAACGCGATCCCGGCTGTGCACACCGTCAGCGCCACCGGGCCCGGAGACAGCGCGCCGCCCACGCCGAGCGCCACGATCAGAGCCGTCGCCGTGCGGATCAGACGGTCCTCGTCGGTGTTGTGGAAACGCGGTGCGAGCACCGCCCCCGCCAGCCCCGCGGTCGCCATGACCGTCAGCGAAACGCCCAGACTCAGACCGCCGTTCCGGCTCCCCACCACGAGAATCAGGACAAAACCGACGCCGGCTGTCGCGAAGTTCATCAGCGCGGACCAGCCGATCATCAGCAGGAGGTAGCGGGAACGGGCGACGAACCGCAGGCCGACAGCGATGTCGCCCCGCACCGACGCGGCGGTTCTCCGGCCGCCGCCCAGCCGTGCCCTTACCCGCAGGAGAAGACCCAGTGCCACGACGTAGGACAGGGCGTCCAGGACGAACGGCACGGCCGGGTGCAACCCGTAGAGAACGGCACCGATCAGAGGGCCGACCAACAGCACCGCGTTGCGCTGGGCGTGCCCCAGGGCGAGTGCCGCGGGACGCTGCTTCTCGGGGACGAGTTGCGGCACGGCCGCCGTCGAGGCCAGGTCGCCCAGTGCTGTGAGCATCCCCTCCAGCGACATGAGGACGACGATCACCCAGATCGTTCCGTCAGGACGGGCCAGTGCCACCGCGCCCACACCGGCCAGGGCCGCCGCCCGTCCCGTGTCCGCGGCCAACATGATCGACCGGCGGTCGAACCGGTCCGCCATGACGCCACCGGGCAACTGCACCGCGTAGAACAGCAGCATGCGGGTGGTGGCCACCAGCCCGGCGGCCGCCGGTGATCCCGTCTGCTGGAGCACGAACAGGGGCAGGGCCAGACTGGTGAGCTGCGAACCGAGCGTGGAGAGAGTGGAGCCGATCCACAGGAGCCGGAAGTCGGCGAGCCGCAGCACAGCCGCCCAGCCGCGGTCACTCATGCCGTTCCCTCGCAGTGAGCTCCTTCCACCAGGCGGTGATCACTTCTACTGCGGGGTCCGGTCCCGGCATGATCACGCTGGGGACGATCCGTCGCTGCCAGATCTCGTACGCCTCACCCGGCGACGGGTCCACGACCGTGTGCCCCTCGGCGCGGAGCTCGGCGACATGACGGCGCACCGACGACCGGGTCCACATGGTCCGGTTCATGCTCGGGAAGAACAGGACCGGCGGTGCGGCGACCAGCAGTGCCGTCTGGGCCGGGGTGCCGGCCAGGCCGAGGGCCGCGCAGGCCAGTGTGTTGGCGCTCGCCGGCAGGACGGTGACGCCCCGTGACCGTGACGCGAACTCGGTCGGGTTGAGCCCGGCGGTGTCACTGGTCAGACACTCGTCGGCGTACCAGCCCACCACCTCGGGCCGCACGAAGCGTTCGGCGGAGGTGGTGAGCAGCACCCGTACCGGAATCCGCGGCAGGGCTCGTCGCACCCTGGAGAGGTAGGCGGGCAGCGAGACCGCGGCACTCGCTCCGCACGCGATCACACCCAGGGCATCGTCGTCAGGCATCGGTGCCTCCGGGCAGCAGCTGGTCCAGGGTGTAGTTGAAGTTCGCGCCGCCTCGGTGGACGCGGTCGAGGGTCAGGGCGATCCCCGCGCTGCCGGTGGCGTAGTCCGTGCTGAACCGCACGAAGCCCTCGCCGGGGAAGGCGATGCCCTCCCGCTGTTCGCAGGCCAGGCTCGCGATGGCCGCGGACGCGTTCAGGGCGATGGTCCTGCCCTCCGACAGGCCCAGCAGGTCCGCGCAGTCCTGGCCGAAGTTGGCCATGCCGGCCATGCCCGTGAACAGGCCGGGGCTGACGCTGAGCCCACCGGCCCGCGAGCGCAGCAGACGTTCCAGCACGGATCGCAGCCGTTCCTCTCCGGTCACCCGGCAGTACCGGACGAGTGTCGTGCCGATGCCGGAGGCGCCGCGTGACCAGTACGGTGTGGCCGCTCCGCCACCGACGCTCTGCGGGAAGGACAGCATGCCCTCGTCGTGCTCGATCGCCTGGGCCAGGTCGTGGGCCAGCGCCCGTCGGCCGATGCGCAGGAACGCCTCGTCACCGGTGGCCCGGTACAGGTACAGCAGGAACAGCGCGACTCCCGACGACCCGTAGTCGTAGCCGACGGGCTGCCTGCCGCCGCGCGGGTCGGGCCAGTACAGCCCCGTGCCGGTGTCGCGGGCGTCCGCGAGGAGCGACCGGCCGATCCGCTCCGCCGCCGCGAGCAGTGTGGTGTCGCCCGTGGAGTCCCACCCCGCCAGGCAGGCCATGCCCACGCCCGCTCGCCCCGCCATGATGTCGGCGGCCGGCAGCGGATCCCGGTCGATCAGCCGGATCATCCGGTCCATGATCTCCAGGCCCCGGTCCGGTTCCCCGGCGTCGCACAGGGTCCAGGCCACGCCGGCCATGCCCGTGTACAGACCGGGAGGCACCTGGTCCAGGCCGTCCGCGGTGCGGGACATCCATTCGCGGGCGGCCTCCGGGATCCTTCCGGTGATCCGGTGCAGCGCTCGCAGCACTCCGGCCGCGCCGTAGGCGACGGACCACGGGTTGGTGCCGAACACCCGGGGATCGGCGGGGAAGAGGCGGTCGTCGCGGTCAGGGCTCATCACCGCCTCGATGAACCGGACGCAGCCCTGGACGACGGCGCCCGAGTCCGAGAGGTCTGTGAGCGGTGGGTCGTCCGGCAGGCCGAGGCGGGCCAGCAGGTCGTCGACCGGTTCGTCGAGCAGGCCGGCCATATGACGGGTCGAGCGGGCGAGTGCCGCGCTGTCGAGATCGCGCAGCGTGTTCCGTGGCATGGTCATGGCGAGTCTGACGCAGTCGACCCCGAACAGGTCGAAGGCCCGGCCGTTCCCGGTGAAGGTCTCCCGTGCCGGAGCGAAGCCGGAGGTGAACGGGTAGAGGTTCTGCGGTCCGTCGATCGGGCGTACCGACTCGAAGTCGATCAACCGCACCCGGCGCGTGTCGGGATCCACCTTGATGTTGGTGATGGACAGGTCCCCGTAGGTGAGGCCCGCCTCGTGGCAGGTGGTCACCGCGTGACGCACACCCGCTACCACCTCCTCCACGGCCTCCCGGTACTCCTTGATCGCCTCCGGACGTCGGTCGTTCAGGGTCATGGGATGGTGGGCTCCGATGAAACTGATGAGCGCCATGGCGTCGATGTACTCCTCCGCCAGGAAGAGGTGCTCCCACTCCTCGAACAGCTCGATCGGCTCGGGGGCGACGCCGGTGCCCTTGAGCCTGTTCAGCGCGTCGAACTCCCGGCGCAGTCGCCCCTGGGCGTCCGAACCGTCGTCGGCGAAACCGGTGTGCGGGCGCGCCTCCTTGAGCACCACTGGGAGGCCGTCGCCGATCCGCTCGGCCAGGTATATGCCGCCCGTACCCGCGTAGTGCAGGGGCCTGAGCACCCGGTAGTTCCGGATCGGGCCGCCCCCGCCCCCGGTC
>NZ_JAAKZY010000023.1 GCF_011045015.1 Streptomyces scabichelini
CGCGGCCCACGCCCCACACCCGACACAAACTCCGGCGCAGGCAACGCCCCCCGATCCACCTTCCCGTTCACCGTCAACGGCAGCCGCTCCAACTCCACGAACGCCACCGGCACCATGTACTCCGGCAGTTCGCGGGCGGTGTGGGCGCGCAGGTCCGCCGGGTCGGCGCCGTCGCCCTCCGGCACCACGTACGCCACCAGTCGCCGCTCGCCGGGGCGGTCCTCCCGCGCGACCACGACCACCTGGGCCACCGACGCGTGGCCGGCCAGAACCGCCTCCACCTCGCCCAGTTCGATGCGGAAGCCGCGTACCTTCACCTGGAGGTCGGCACGGCCCACGTACTCCAGTCGTCCGTCGGCCCGCCACCGGACGAGGTCCCCGGTGCGGTACATGCGCTCGCCGGGAGCGCCGTACGGACAGGCGACGAACCGTTCGGCCGTCAGGTTCGGACGGTTGTGGTAGCCGCGGGCCAGTCCAGTGCCCGCCACGTACAGTTCGCCGACGACGCCGACCGGCGCCGGTCGCAGGCCCGCGTCCAGGACGTACGCCCGCATGTTGTCCAGCGGTGTGCCGATGGGCGGAACGGTGCCGATGTCGTCGGCGGACCGTGCGAGCGCGGTCACGGCGAACGTCGTGGTCTCCGTGGGGCCGTAGCCGTTGCCCACGGTGATGCCGGGGCAGGCCTCCAGGACACGGCGCATCGCCGCCGCGGAGGCCGCGTCACCGCCTGTCCACACCGTGCGCATCCCGGCGAAGGCCTCGGGGTGCTCATCGGCGATCAGGTTGAACAGGGCCGTCGTCAGGAAGGCGGCGGTCACGCCGTGTTCGGCGGTCATGCGCTCCACCACTGCGCCGTCCACCTGTCCCGGTGGGGCGACCACGACCCGGCCGCCGTTCAGGAGCGGCACCCAGAGCTCGTAGGTGGAGGCGTCGAAGGACTGCGGGGCGTGCATGAGGACGCGGTCGTGGGCGCCGCCGCGCCAGCGCCGGTCGAAGGCGAAGTCCACGACGTCGCGGTGCCGGACCCCGACGCCTTTGGGCACCCCGGTCGAACCCGACGTGTACATCACGTACGCCAGTTGGTCCGGGAGCACGGTGATGTCGGGAGCCCCGGGGTTCTCGTCCTCCGACTCGCCCGACCATGTCTCCCTGTCGAGGGTCACCACACGCGTCGAGAGGCCGGGCACGTCCCGGTCGGTGAGCAGCACCGAGGCGCCGACGTCGTCCAGTACCCACGCCATCCGCTCCGGCGGGAGGCCCGAGTGCAGCGGCACGTAGACGCCGCCCGCGCGCACCACCGCCATCGTCGCCACCACCGCGTCCACGGAGCGCTCCAGCAGCAGCGCCACCGGCGACTCCGCCGTCACGCCGAGCGTCACCAGCCGTCGCGCCAGCCGGTTCGCGCGCGCGTCCAGTTCGGCGTACGTCAGCTCCGCCCCGTCGGCCGCCACGGCGACCTCGTCCGGGGTGGCCGCCACCTGCGCCGCGAACAACTCGCCCAGAGGACCGGCCGGCACTGCCCGGTCCGTCGCGTTCCACTCCGTCAGCAGCCGCTGCCGCTCGCCGGGCGACAGCACCTCGATCCCGCCCGTCGGGCGCTCCGGCTCGGCCACCACGCCCTGGAGGAAGCGCAGGAAACGGTCCTGGTGGGCGGCGAGCAGGCCGGCGTCGTAGTAGTCCGGGTTCGCGTCGAAGGCGAGGATCAGGCCCTCGCCGTCGGCCCGGTGGTACGCCGCGAAGGACAGTTCATCGACGGGGCCGTTGGACAGGTTGTGGGCGGTGGTGCGCAGGCCCGCGAAGTCCAGGTCGTAGTCGAGGTCCATCATGTTGACGACGGGGCCGGTCAGGGTCTGGCCGTCGCCGAGGCGCTTGAGGTCGCGTCGGATGTCCTCGTAGCGGTAGCGCTGGTGCTTCAGGGCCGCACGGGTGGCACGGGTGACCTGGGCGACCAGTTCCGCGAGGGAGTCGCCCGGGGTGACACGGACCCGGAGGGGCACCACGTTGGAGCGCAGAACGGGAGTACGGCGGTCGGCCGGCGTCTTCCGGGCGGTCACCGGGAGGCCGAGGACGATGTCCTGTCTGCCGGTCATCCGCGCCACGTAGGCGGCCGTGGCGGTGATGGTCAGGACGGGCCACATCGTGCGCAGTCCCCGGGCCACGTCCCGCAGCCGGTCGAAGTCGGCCGCGGGCAGCCGGGTGGTCCGCCGCAGGAACAGGATCTGCTCGTCCGCCGGCGCGAGCCCGAGGGTGTCCGCCAGCCGGGGCGGTTCCGGGGTGTCGGCGAGGAGGCCGGCCCAGTAGTCCCGGTCGGCGGTGAAGACCGGTGAGCGCCGGTAGTCCGCGTCCTCCTCCACCAGCTGGGTCAGGGGGGCGAACCCGCTCGGGCCGAACTCCTCGCCGCGGGCCAGGGCGGAGTAGACCTGAGCCATCCTGCCGGTGATCAGCGGTCCGCCGGAGGCGTCGATCAGGATGTGGTGGATGCGCTCGTAGAAGTGGAAACGGTCGTCGGCCACCTTCAGCAGGGCGAAGGTGGTGAGGCCGCCCTCGGCGAGGTCGACGGGGCGGTGCCGGTCCTGGTGCATCCAGTCCTGGGCCGCGGCCTCCGGGTCGTCCTCCCCGGTGAGATCGATCAACGGCAGTCCGGGGCGCAGCTCCGCAGCGACCAGCTGGCGCAGTTCCTCGCCCTCCTTGACGACGACGCGCACACGGAGCGTCTCCGCGTCCTGGAGCAGTTGGTGCCAGGCGGCCTCCAGCAGCCGGTGGTCGACGGCGCCGTGGAGGGTGATGTACTCGGAGATGTTGTACTTCGCACCGGACGGGTCGAGTTCATGCCCTGCCCAGACACCCGCCTGCGCTGCCGACAAGGGGAGACTCACGGTTCGTGCTGTTTCGGGTATGGGCATGGCTATCCACCACCAGGATCCGGGTACTGAGGAGAAGTCGGGCGACGGCGCGAGTGCGCGGGCCAGAAGGAGGCAGGGGAGTGCGCGGCTACGGCGGCGTGGTCACGCCATCTGCCGGCGCAGGCTCCGGGGGCGCATGTCCGTCCAGTGGGCGTCGACGTACTCGACGCACGCCTGGCGCGCGGCCTCGTGCAGGACGACGGCCCAGCCGGCCGGGACGTCCGCGAACGCGGGCCACAGGGAGTGCTGCCCCTCTTCGTTGACCAGGACGTGGTAAGCGGTGTCCCGGTCCTCGAACGGGTGAGTGCTCATGGGTTGATCACCTCCTCTTCGTCACGTCGCTCAGCGTGTCGGCCACCAGCGTCACGAGTTTGTCGGTGGCCGTCTCGGTGTAGAAGTGACCGCCGGGAAGGGTCTGCAGGTCGAACGGCCGGGCAGTGTGGCGGGCCCAGTGCCGGGCCTCGTCCTCGCTCACCGAGCCGTCCTCGTCACCGATGACGGCGGTGACGGGGCAGTCGAGCAGGGCTCCGGGGACGTAGCGGTAGGAGGCGACGAGCCCGAAGTCGTTGCGCAGCATGGGCAGCATGAGCTGGAGCAGGTCGCCGTCCTCCAGCAGTGCGGCGCCCGAACCGCCCAGGTTCCGGACGTAGTCCATGATCTGCTCCTCGGTGCCGAACCGGACGGTGTCAGGGCGGGGTACCGAGGGGGCCTTGCGCGCGGAGACGAACAGCCGGTTCAGCGCCGGTGCCCCGGAGGCCCGCAGGGCGCGGGCGACTTCGTAGGCCACGGTCGCGCCGAGGCTGTGGCCGAAGAACGCCACGGGCCGGTCCAGGCAGGGGAGGACCGCCCGTGCGGCCTTCGACACCAGGGTCGGGAAGTCCCCGATGAGCGGCTCGGCGTACCGGTCCTGCCGGCCGGGGTACTGGACGGCGATCAGCTCGATGTCGGGCGGCAGCAGCTCCGGCCAGCCGCGGAACGCGCTGGCGCTGCCACCGGCGTGCGGGAAGCAGACCAGCCGCAGCCGGGCGTCGGCGCGTGGAACGTACCGGCGCAGCCACGCGCCCGAGGTCGTGGAGTGGTGCCAGGTCATGGCGTGGTTCACTCCCCGGCGCTCTCGGACCGCGCGTCCGGTGCGTAGGGCTCGGCCATGGCGACGGCGATGCGGCGCGTGCCGGTGAACGGTTCCCGGCCGTGCGCGGCCAGCATGTTGTCCACGACGAGCACGTCGTCCTGCTGCCAGTCGAAGCGCACCGTCGCCGCGCGGTAGCAGGACCTCAGATGGTCCGTCACCTCGTCGGGGAGGCGGCCGCCGTCACCGTAGTAGGTGTTGGTCGGCAGGCCTTCCTCGCCGAACAGGCCGAGCAGGCCCTCCTGGACCTCGGCGGGCAGTGTGGTGTGGTGGAAGAACACGACGTGGTTGAACCACACCGTCTCCCCCGTCTCGGGGTGGGTGTGGATCGCCTTGCGGCGTGCCGTGGTGCGCAGCCCGTCGGCTCCCAGCCACTCGAACTCGATGTCCTTGGACCGGCAGTACGCCTCCACCTCGGCGCGCTCGTCGGTGTTGAACAGCTCCCGCCATGCCACGCCGAAGCGCTCGTGGAAGTTGCGCACGACCATCCAGCCGCGGCGGCCGAACTCCTCGCGGACTGCCGGGTCGAGGGCGGCGTACACCTGCCGGACGTCGGTCAGCGGGGTGGCCCCCTGTGTCTCGGGCGGGTGGTCGCAGTAGAAGTAGAGCGTCCGGGGCCAGCTCGACTGGTAGGAGTTCTCGTTGTGGACGAAGATCTCCTCCTCCGGCGGATAGTCGGTGGAGGTGTAGACGTTGCCCTTGATGGTGCTGCGCGGGGACGACCGCTCGGAGTAGGTCAGCGGGTCGCCGGACAGGTCCCTGACCACCTGGTCGAAACCGTCGATGCCGCCGATGTCGAAGCCGCGCAGCAGCAGCGCGCCGTGTGTCCTGAGCGACGCGCGCAGCCGTTCTCGGTCCGACTTGATGAGGCGGGTGACGTCCCGGTCCTCCGGATCGGCCTCGACCAGGTGGGGCAGCGGCTGTCCCGCTGGTGCTGTGCGGTGGGCGGACATCGTCGTGGCGTGCCTTCCTGAAAGGGTGTGAGGTGCCGAAGGCGGGCGTCGTTGCGCGCCGCGGCCCCGGACCGCGTGATGCGCGGGCGCTCGTGCGCGAGCTGGTCCCGTCCGTCTCCCCACTGTGTGGGTTCGGCCTATATTTCTTCGGTCATTTCTCCGGTGTACGTCTCGGCGCATCCTCGGTGTGCGCCGCCGCGTCCTCGTCGGGGCGCGGCTCGACGGGTTCCTGTCCCGCGGTCCTGATGGCCGGGCTCGCCACGGCGGCCAGCGCCATGACGGCCATCGCGGCCGCGACTCCGGCGACGGTCGGCGTGGTGCCGAAGGCCGCGAGGAGCAGTCCCCCGACGAGTGCCCCGGCGGAGTTCATGCCCGAGCCGATGAGCGCGAAGACACTGGTCACCCGGCCCTGCATGGCATCCGGTGTGATCTGCACCTGGTAGACGCCGGCGGCCACGTTCAGCAGCGCCCCGGCGAAGGACATGCCGGCGAACAGCGCCCCGATGACCACCGGCCGGGTGACCACGGCGAGCGGCAGCATCAGCAGCGCCCACACCGCCAGCGTGCCGGTGACGAGGGCGCCGGGCGACAGCCGCTTCAGCCACCACGCACCGGTGAAGGCCCCGCAGATGCCGCCCACGCCGGACACCACTCCGATGAGGCCGATGGTGGCCGGGGACCCGCCGTGCTCCTTGATGATGAGCACCAGGGCCAGGGCCAGCACCTGGAAGAGGATGTTGCTGCCCGCGATCAGCCCCACGGCGGCCCGCATGAACCGCTGCCGCCACACCCACACGAGGCCCTCGCGCACTTCCCGGCGCAGGTCGTGGGGCTCCTGCGGGCGCTCGGTCTGGAACTTCTTCCGGATCAGCAGCAGAGTGACCAGGGCGCACAGGTGGGCCACGGCCGTGAGCAGGAACGGCAGCCATTTGGCCAGGGCGTACAACGAGGTGCCGGAGAGCTGGCCGAGCAGCCCGGCGCCCTGTCCGCGTGCCTCGTTGCGCGTGAGTGCCACGGTCAGGTGGTCGGGGTGGACGAGGTTGCGCACAGCGGCCCGCTCGGCGAGCCGGTAGAAGATCACCGCCGAGCCCTCGACGAACGCGGCGGCCATCAGGTGCGGCAGCCACAGGTGTCCGCTGATCAGCGCGGCCGCGACACTGCCCATGGCGGTCAGCCCGGCGAGGTCGCACGCGATCATCAGCCGGCGGCGGTCCCAGCGGTCCACCAGGGCCCCGGCCGGCAGTTGCAGGAGCAGTTGGGGCAGCAGGGCGGCGAACCCGACGAGTCCGGCGCCGGTCGGGGAGCCGCCGTACCAGATCATCAGCAGCGGGTAGGCGGCGGTGCTCGCCCGGGTGCCGAGCAGGGAGAGCCCGGCGCCGGTCCACAGCAGCAGGAAGTCCCGGTTCTTCCGCAGCGGGGGCGGCGCCGTGCCGGTCCGGGCGCCGTCTTCGCCGTGGTGCTCCTCGGTCAGGCTCATTCGGCCGGGCCGGGCGTGCCGACGGCGCCGAGGCGGCACCATTCGAGCACCGCCATGGCGCTGTGCATCTTGTTCTCGGCCTGGTCGAAGGCGATGCTCGCCGGGCCGTCGAGTACCTCGGCGGTGACCTCCTCGCCCCGGTGGGCGGGCAGGTCGTGCATGAACACCGCGTCGGCGTTGTGCGTCCACAGGTCCCGGGTCACCTGGAACGGGGCGAAGAGGGTGCGCCAGTCGGGGTCGGGCTTGCTGGTGCCGGTCGTCTGCCAGCGGGTGGTGTAGACGACGTCGAGGTCCTTGGGCAGTTCGTCCATCGTGTGCCGCTCGGTCACGGTGGCGCCGGAGCGCCGCGCGTGGGCCTGGGCGCGGGCCAGGACGCCGCCCGGCAGTCCGTAGCCGGGCGGCGTGCGCAGCTCCAGTTCGGTACCGGCGAACCGGGACAGGCCGAGCGCCAGCGCGACGGCGGTGTTGTTGCCCTCCCCCACGTACAGGAGCCGCAGTCCCTCGACGCGGCCGAAGCGGCACTTGAGGGTGGTGAGGTCGGTCAGCCCCTGGGTGGGGTGCTCGTCGGAGCTCATGGCGTTGATCACGGACATCCGGGACTGGGCCGCCCACCCCCGCATCTCCGCGGGGTCGTCGGACGTCCTGGCGACCAGGACGTCGAGCATCCGGGAGAAGACCTGCCCGGTGTCCTCGCTGGTCTCCCCCGTGTTGATCTGCAGGTCGCCGCCGTTGTACGCGATGATCCGCGCGCCGAGCCGCAGCGCCCCCGCCGAGAAGGCCGTACGGGTACGGGTCGAGGTGCGCCGGAAGTAGATGCCGGCGATGGTGCCGTCGAGCACCGGGCCGGGCCGTGCCGTGCCGTTCGAGAAGGCGGCTCCCCGGTCCACGAGGTGGCGCAGGTCGGCGTCGGAGAGGTCGTCGAGGGATATCAGGTGTCGGGCGGTCATACGGCGCTCCTCGGAATGCGTCGTGCGGGTGGAAGAGGGGCCGGCGGCGTCTGTGGACGGGCATCGCCGGCCCCGGGCGGCGCCGGCGGACCACGGGGTCCGCCGGCGCCCGCCGGTCAGCCCTGGTCGGGCAGCCCCAGCGGGGAGCGCCGGCCGCTGTGGCCCAGCGCTTCGGCGACGGCGGCGACGACGTTCTTGCCGGCCGCACCGTTGGTGAGGGCGACGAAGCCGTCACCGCTGTGCAGGTTGCACAGGGACACCGCCTGGTAGCCGACCGGGGAGCCGGCGTGGCCGAACTGCACCTCGTCGTTCGTGCCGTCCACGACCGTGCCCAGGCCGTAGAAGCTGTCGCTGCTCGGGGACAGCATCAGGCGTGCCGTCTCACGCGACAGCAGGCTGAGCGGACGGCCCAGCGCGGAACGGCGGAGCTCCAGCGCGGCCTTGGCCAGGTCGGCAGCGGTCGTCCACAGACCGGCCGCGGCCTGGTCCGGGCGGACCAGCCAGCCGCCGTCGACCGGTCGGCCCTCCTCGTCGTGCCCGAGGGCCACCGGGCGGCCGTACCGCTCGGGAAACGCCTGGTCGAAGCTGGTCGCCCGCACGCCGATCGGTTCGAGCACAAGGTCCCGCATGGCTTCGTCGAACGGGCGGCCGGTGATGTCGGTCAGGAGCTGCTGGAGCACCGAGTAGTGGACGTTGGCCTTGCGGAACTCCTTGCCCGGGACGCCCTCGCGCCCGACCGGGGGTGTCGTCGCCGGTGCCCGGCCGTGCAGCAGGTCGAGCAGCGAAGGCACCGGACCTCCGGCGCGCGGGAAGCCCTTGCCGGGGGTCGGGGTGAGCCCCGACAGATGTCCCAGCAGGTGCCGGGCGGTCACCGGTGCCGCGTCGGCGTCTCCCGGTACCCGCCAGTCGACGAGGTACCGGTTGACGTCCGCGTCGAGGTCCAGTCGTCCCTCGTCCACGAGCCTGAGCACGCCGAGCGCGGTGATGTGCTTGCTCAGCGAGCCGACGTGGAAGACGGTCTCCTGGGTGACCGGGTCGGTGCCGTCCGCGGCCAGGGTGCCGAAGCTCTCGACGGCGACGAGTTCGCCGCCCTCGACGACGGCGACCACGGCGCCGGGGACCCGGTGCTGGGCCAGCGCGGCGGGCAGGCCGGACAGGGCCGCTCCGGCCGACGGCACGGTGGGCGCCGCCTGCTGTTCGGCGCTACCGGCCTCAGCCTCGGCCTCGGCGGCCGCGTCGACCAGGGCGGCCAGTTCCGCCAGGTCCCGCGCCTGGTAGTGCATGAACAGTGACAGCGGCAGTCCTTCCCGGCGGGCGGCCGCGATCACCTGGATGACCAGGATCGAGTGCCCGCCCAGCTCGAAGAAGCTGTCCGTCGAGCCGATGTGCTCCCTGCCGAGGACCTGGCTCCAGATCTCGGCGAGTCTGCGTTCGGTGGGCGTACCGGGTGCGACGTGCTGTGTGTCGTCGGTGCCGTCGTCCGGGGCGGGCAGGGCCTTGCGGTCGACCTTTCCGTTGGCGTTCAGCGGGACGGCGTCCAGTTCCATGAACGCCGACGGCACCATGTACTCCGGCAGCAACTCGGCCAGGTGGGCGGCCAGTTGGTCCGCAGGAGCGGTGCCTGGGCCGTCAGCGGGTACGACGTATCCGACCAGACGTGTTTCGTCGCCATCGGTGCGGGCGACGACCACGGCCTCGCCGACCAACGGGCAGCCCGCCAGTACGGCGGCGACCTCGGCCGGCTCGATCCGGTAGCCGCGGATCTTCACCTGGTCGTCCACGCGCCCGAGGAAATCGACCGCGCCCTCGGTGTTCCACCGCACCATGTCCCCGGTCCGGTACAGCCGTTCACCGGCGGCGCCGAACGGATCCGGCACAAAGCGCTCCGCCGTCAGCTCCGGCCGGCCCACATAGCCGCGGGCCACGCCGACGCCACCGACGTACAGTTCGCCCACGGCGCCCACCGGCACCGGCCGCATCCGCTCGTCCAGCACGTGGACGCGCATTCCCGGCAGCGGGTGGCCGATCGGCACCACCGCGTCCAGGTCCGCGCCGGCCGGCACTGGGTGGATCGTGGTACCGACGGACGCCTCGGTCGGCCCGTACTCGTTGATCAGCCGGCCCTCGCCCAGCCATCCGGCCCAGCGTGCGGCCAGGGTGCCCGCGAGCGCCTCACCGGCCACCACGACCACGCCCGCAAGGCCGGCGGCCTGCTCGGGTGTGACCTGATGCGACAGCACTTCCAGGTGACCTGGGGTCAGTTTCAGGAAGCTGAACGGCCCGTGGGCCAGCAGCCAGCCGCCCAGTTCGTCCAGTCCCGCGTCGGAGGGGAAGAGCGCGACGCGCTGTCCGGCGCACAGCGGTGCCCACAGGTTCGGCACGACCAGGTCGAACGCCACCGACGAGAACACCGCCCCGCCACCGGTGCCCCGGCCCGCCAGTTCCCGCACGGCCCAGCCCACGTGGTTGCCCAGGCCGCGATGCGAGACCATCACGCCCTTCGGACGGCCCGTGGACCCCGACGTGAACACCACGTACGCCACACCGTCGGCGTCGGCACGCCCCTCGGGCCGCGACGACGGCCGCCCCGCGATCGTGTCCGCGTCGGCGTCCACGTCGACGAGAGTGCCGTCGAAGCCGGCCACCGGGCCGCGGCCGACCAGGACCCGGGCTCCGGCGTCCGCCAGCATGCCGGCCACCCGCTGCCCCGGAAGCACCGGATCCAGCGGAACGTACCCGGCCCCGGCCTTCCACACGGCGAGCAGACCCACCATCAGGTCGGCGCCGCGCTCCAGCAGGACACCGACGACGGACCGGGAACCGACACCCAGTGCCCGCAGGTGATGCGCGAGCCGGTTCGCCCGCGCGTCCAGTTCCGCGTACGTCAGCGACACCTGACCGGCGACCACCGCCACCGCGTCGGGCACCCGGGCGGCCTGCTCCTCGAACATCTCCACCACCGGCCGCTCCACCACCGGCCCCGCGCCCACCGACCAGCCGCCGAGGGTCTCCGCCTCCTCCGCCGGCAGGTGGACGAGGCGGGCGTCGCCGTCCGGGTCGGCGGCCATCGCCTCCAGCACGGCCCGGTACATGCCGGCGAGCCGGGTGGCGTGCGCACGGCTCAGCGTGCGGGAGTCGGCCCGCAGGTTGATCCGGCCCGGTGCGGTCGACACCGAGAAGCCGAACTCGTTGGTGCTGTTCCCGGTGCTGGCGGAGGCGTCGATCATGCTGGTGTCGCTGCCGCTGAAGTCCTGGTAGCTGAAGTACACGTCGACGAGCCGGCTGCCGCCGCCCAACTCCTGCTGGAGGGCGGGCATCGGGAAGTTCCGGTGTTCCCACATGCCGAGTTCCTGCCGGAAGACGTTCCGCACCATCTCCTGCCAGGTCCGGGCCGTGCGGTCCACCGCGAACGGCAGGATGTTGAGGTACATGCCGTACACCCGCTCGGCGCCCACCGCCTCGGGCCGGACGTGCGCGACCAGGCCGGTGAAGAACTCCTGCTCGCGGGTGAGCTGGCCGAGCACCTTCAGATGCGCGGTGTGCAGCACGCTCTTCAGCGACACCCTCGCCGCTGTCGCGAGGAGCTGGAGCCGGTCCGTCAGATCGTCGAAGGCGACCTCCAGCTTGTACTTCTCCGGTTCGGCGTCCCCTGCGTCACCCCAGCCCTCGGGCATGGTGAACTTCTCACGCCCGACGACGACATCACGCCAGTAGTCCCGGTGCCGCTCCGACGCCAGAGCGGAGAGCTCGGCGGCGACGGTGTCGGCGAACCGTATGGCCGGGGCCGGCGGCCGCTCGGGCTCGCGGCCTTCGGCGTACGCGCGGTAGATCTCCAGCAGTTCGGTCAGCAGGCCGCTGAAGCTCCAGCCCTCCAGGATCACGTGGGACTGCGCGATGGTGAACTGCCAGCTCCCGTCGGCGCATTGGTGGATCGTGATGCGCACGAGGGGTGCGGCGGCGTGGTCGAGCGCCGTCGTGTTCTCGCTGTCGACGAACTCCCGCAGGGCACGGTCCTGTTCGTCCTGGGCCAGGGCGCTCAGGTCGAAGAACCGGACGGGCGTGGGCACGTCGGCGTGCACCAGCTGCATCGGCACCGAGAAACGGTCGAGCTCCAGGGAGGTGCGCAGCACGTCGTGCCTGCGCAGCAGTTCCGCGACCGCCGACCGCATGGCCTCCTCCACCACCGGCCGTCCGTCCCGGACCCGCAGGGACGTCACGAGGTGGTAGTTGAGCCGGTCACCCGCGCCGAGCATCTCGACCAGCATGCCGATCTGGTTCTGCATCATCGGGTAGGCGTCGGCCAGTCCGTCGGGCAGCAGTGCCCGGTCGGCGTCGCCGACCAGCGCGAACGGTGCGACCGCCGCCGAGGTGACGGGGCCGCCGTCGACCGCGCTTCCGGAGAGCCGCTCGCACAGCGCGCCGAGCGTCTGCGCCTCGAGCGTCTCGCGGACGGTGACGTCGTAACCGGCCTCCCGCAGGGCACCCACCAGCATCACGGCCCGGATGGAGTCGCCGCCCAGTTCGTAGAAGCCGTCGTCGACACCGACCCGCCGTACGCCCAGTGTCTCCTGCCAGATGGCGGCGACCCGTTCCTCCAGCGGGGTGCGGGGGGCGGTGTAGTCCCGCCCGGTGCTCACGGCCGAGGCGTCGGGCGCGGGCAGGGCACGACGGTCCAGCTTGCCGTTGACCGTCAGCGGGATCCGCTCGACGGTCACGAAGACCGCCGGGACCATGTACTCGGGCAGCTCCAGAGCCGTGAACGCCCGCAGGTCTGCCACGGCCGGCAGCTCACCCTCCGCGACAACGTAGGCGACCAGCCGCTCGTCGCGGACGATCACCACCGCTTCCCGGACCGCCGGGTGCGCCGCCAGCCTGGCGCTGATCTCGCCCGGTTCGATCCGGTAGCCGTGCAGCTTGACCTGGTCGTCGATGCGGCCGAGGAACTCAAGACTGCCGTCCTGTCGGCGGCGCGCCAGGTCGCCGGTGCGGTACAGGCGGGAGCCGGGCGGGCCGAACGGGTCCGGCACGAAGCGTTCCGCGGTCAGCTCGGGGCGGCCCAGGTAACCGCGCGCCACGCCGGGACCACCGATGTGCAGTTCGCCCGCGGTGCCCACCGGGACCAGCTCACCGAACCGGTCCAGCAGGTGGATGGTGGTGTCGCTGAGCGGACGCCCGATCGGGGCGACCGCGCCCGGGGCGACATCGCGCTGGGTGAGCCGGTGGTAGGTGCAGTAGACCGTGGCCTCCGTCGGCCCGTACATGTTGACCAGGGCCGTGCGGCCAAGACCCAGCCGTTCGACCCACGGGCGTACGTCGGCCACCTCCAGCTTCTCGCCGGCCAGCACCACCGCGCGCAGCGACAGCTGCTTGAGCCGCCTGTCGCCCGGCGCGGTCGCCGTGGCGAGAAGTGAGCGGAAGGCGGTCGGGGTCTGCGCCAGCACCGTGACCTCGCGCTCGACCAGCAGATCCAGGAACTCCTCCGGAGAACGCGTCACCTCACGCGGCACCACCACCAGGGTCCCGCCGTGCAGCAGCGCACCCCACATCTCGAACACCGACACATCAAAGGCGTACGAGTGGAACAGAGCCCACACGTCATGCTCGTCGAAGCCGTAGTGCTCCTGCATCGTGTCCAACAGGCGCACCACCTGCGCGTGCGCCAGCGTCACACCCTTCGGGCGGCCCGTCGAACCCGACGTGTAGATCACGTACACGACGTTCTCCGGCACCGTCAGCGCCACCGGGGCGGCCTGGGGGCGGGCCACGATAGCGTCCGCGTCCCTGTCCAGGACGACGAGTTCACCGTCGTACACGTCCTCCAGCACCGACACCAGACCGCCGGAGGTCACCACAGCCCTGGCACCCGCGTCCGCCAGCACGAACCCCAGACGATCCGCCGGGTTCGCCGGATCCAGCGGCAGATAGCCCGCCCCTGCCTTCAGCACACCCAGCAGCGTCGGCATCAGATCCGGGCCGCGCTCCAGGCACACCCCCACCAAAGACTCGGGACCCACACCCAACGACCGCAGATGATGGGCGAGTTGGTTGGCCCGCGCGTCCAGCTCCGCGTACGTCAGCGACACCTCACCGGCGACCACCGCCACCGCGTCCGGCGTCAGCGCGGCACGCTCCTCGAAGAGCTCGTGAACACACCGCTCCACCGGAGCGGTCTGCGCCGCCGACACCGCGCCGATCAAGGCCTCCCGCTCACCGGCGGGCAGGTACACCGCACGCGCGTCGCCGTCCAGGTCCGCGGCCATCGACTCCAGCACCGCCCGGTACATCCCCGCCAGCCGGTCGCCGTTGGCGCGGCTGATGGCGTGGCTGTGAGTGGCGAGCGTGAGGTGGTGCGTGCCGTGGCCGTGCACGGACAGCTCGAACTCGTTGGGCGCGTCGTTGATCCCGGTTCCGGTGTCGACGACGTCCGTGTCCACCTGGTGGAAGTCGACGTAGTTGAAGTAGGCGTCGATCAGACGGCGGCCGCCGCCCCACTGGCGCTGGATCTCGGGCATCGGGTAGCGCCGGTGCCGCCAGCCGGCCAGTTCCGTCGCGAGTACCTGGCGCACCGTCTCGCGCCAGGTCCGGGTTCCGCGGGAGAACGCGAACGGCAGCGTGTTGAGGTGCATGCCGAGTACCCGCTCGGCGCCCGGGGCCTCCGGACGGGTGTGGTAGACGACGCCGGTGTGGAAGGCGTCCTCCTCCGTGAGCTGGCTCAGCACCTTCAGGTGCGCCGCCAGCAGCACGCTCTTGACCGGGACCTGCGCCTCGGTGGCCAGGGCGCGCAGCCGGTCCGCGAGGTCGTCGACGGGGACGCGGACGCTGTACACCTCCAGCGGGCGGCTGGGGGCGTCGGCCCAGTCGTCCGGCAGGGTGAGCGGCCGGTGGTCGAGGGCGACCCGCTCCCAGTACGCGCGGTCCTCGGCCGAGGCCAGGGACTCCAGTTCACCGGCGACGCAGTCCGCGAAACGCACGGCGGGGGCCTGGTAGGGCTCCGGTGCGCGGCCGTCCCGCAGGAGCCGATAGCACTCCAGCAGTTCCGTCTGGAGCGAGTGGTGGCTCCAGCCCTCCAGGATGACGTGCGACTGGGTGAGCGTCAGCCACCACGCGTCGTCGCTCTCCAGGTGCGCGAAGACCCTCAGCAGCGGCGCCTCCGTCAGGTCGAACAGGGTGGCGCGTTCCTGTGCCGCATGGTCGACGAGCAGCTGCTCGCCGGCCTTGCGGTCGGTCGTCCCGCGCAGGTCCGCCCAGCCGACCGGAACCTCGGCCGTCGCGTGGACGATCTGCACCGGCACCGAGTAGCCCGACAGGTGCAGCGACGTCCGCAGCACCTCGTGCCGCTCCACCAGCAACGCCACGGCATCGCGCAGCGCCTCGGCGGAGAACGGGCCCTCGTCCCGGATCCGGACCATGGTGACGTTGTGGTAGTTGTTCCGGCCGTCGTCGGAGAGCAGTTCGGCGGCCATGCCCAGCTGCGCCCGGGTCAGCGGGTACGCGTCCACCGCGTCCTCCGGCAGCCGGGCCAGGTCCGCCTCGGGCAACAGTGTGAACGGCCGTACGGCGTCCTCGTCCACCGCCCGGCCGACGGCCGGGGTGCGGCCCGCCAGCAGCACGGCCATCCGTGCGACCGTGTGGTACTCGAAGACCTCCTGGACGCCGACCTCGAAGCCGGCCCCGCGCAGCGCGCCCGCCAGGGCGACGGCCCGGATGGAGTCACCGCCCATCTCGAAGAAGCCGTCCTCGACACCGATCCGTTCGAGGTCGAGCACCTCGCACCACACGGCGGCGACACGGGCCTCCAGCCAGGAGCGCGGCGCGACGTACTCACCGGCCGCGAAGGCGTCCAGGCCGGGTGCCGGAAGGGCACGCCGGTCGGCCTTGCCGTTGGCGCCCAGCGGCATGACGTCCAGCCGTACGTACGCCGACGGGAGCAGCGCCTCGGGCAGTTCGTGGGCGAGCCGGGCGCGCAGCTCGGCCGGGTCGGCCGACTGGCCCGGGGCCGGGACGACGTAGGCGACCAGGCGGGGCAGGCCCGCGCTGTCCTCGCGGACCACGACCACGGCGTTCGACACCTCGGGCAGCGCGCTCAGCGCGGCCTCCGTCTCACCGGGCTCGACGCGTGCGCCGCGGATCTTGACCTGGTCGTCGGTGCGGCCCAGGAACTCCACGGTGCCGTCGGCCCGCCACCGTGCCCGGTCGCCGGTCCGGTAGAGGCGGGCGCCCGCGGGTCCGAACGGGTCGGGCACGAAGGAGCGCGCGGTCAGGTCCGGCCGGTTCAGGTAGCCGAAGGCCAGCGCGACACCGCCGATGTACAGCTCGCCCGGGGTGCCGACCGGGACCGAGTGCATCCGGGAGTCGAGGATGTGGATCGTGACGTTCTGCATGGGCGCACCGAGCGGCACGCGCTGCAGTCCCTCCAGGCCCTCGGGTGTGCAGTGCCAGGCCGAGACGTCGACCGCGGCCTCACAGGGCCCGTACTGGTTGTGCAGTTCCGCCCACGGCAGGCGGGTGGTGAACTCCTTCGCGAGGGCGACGGAGAGGTCTTCGCCGCCGGACACGACGATCCGCAGGGAACCCAGTTCGGACAGGTCGTCGACGGCGAGGACGGCGGCCAGCATCGACGGCACGAAGTGCAGGTTCGTCACCCCGTACCGGGCGATCGCCGTACGCAGGTAGGCGGGGTCGCGGTGGCCGCCGGGCCGGGCCACGGCGATGCGGGCGCCGGCCATGAGCGGTCCGAAGATCTCGGCGAGCGACGGGTCGAACCCGATCGGGATCTTCTGGAGCACCACGTCGGCGGCGGTGAGCCGCAGGTAGGTGCGCTGCGTCCAGTCGAGCCGGTTGACCAGGCCCCGGTGGTCGCAGAGCACACCCTTGGGACGGCCGGTCGAGCCGGAGGTGTAGATGAGGTACGCGGCGTCGTCCGGGCCGGTGACGGGCTCCGGGTCGTGCGAGCCCTGCCCGCTCCAGCGGGCCTCGTCGTCGAGCAGCACCTCGGTGGCGCCGCTGCCCTCGACCAGCGGGAGCAGTTCGCGCCGGGTGACCAGGACGGCGGCCTTGGCGTCGCGGACCATGTGGGAGAGCCGGTCGGCCGGGTAGTCCGGGTCCAGCGGCACGTATACGCCGCCCGACTTGAACACCGCGAGGACAGTGGCGACCAGCTCCACGGACCGCTCGACGCAGACGCCGACGAGGGTGCCCGGGAGCACGCCCGTGCCCCGCAGGTGGTGGGCGAGCCGGTTGGCACGCGCGTTGAGCTCGGCGTAGGTGAGCTCCTCGTCCTCGTAGACCAGGGCCACGGCGTCGGGGGTGGCCGCGACCTGGCGCTCGAACAGTTCGTGCAGACAGGCGTCGACCTGCTCGGCGCCGGTGTCGTTCCAGGTCCCGAGAATCCGTTCCAGCTCCCCGGCGGGCAGCCGCGGCACAAGGGCGTCGCCCTCGTCGTCGGCGGCCATCGACTCCAGCACCGCCCGGTACATCGCGGCCAGCCGCTCCCCGTCGGCCCGGCCGAAGTGCTGGGTGCCGGTCTTCAGGACCAGGCCCTCGGCCGCCGTGGTCACGGCGAGCGAGAACTCCATCGAGCCGGCGCCAAGACCCGCATCCACGTCGATGACGTCGGTGTCGACGGCGCCCGTGAAGTTCAGGTAGTTGAACATCACGTCCAGCAGCCGTCGGCCGCCGGCGGCCTGGCGCTGGATCTCGGGCAGCGGGTGCCGCCGGTGCGGCCAGAGCTCGACCTCGCGGTCGAAGACCCGCTGGACCAGCTCGCGCCAGGTCCGCGCGCCGCGGTCCACAGCGAACGGAAGGGTGTTGAGGTACATGCCCGGCACCCGGTCGGCGCCCAGCGCCTCGGGGCGCGCGTCGCAGACCAGACCGGTGTGGAAGGCCTCCTCGTCGGTGAGCTGGCTCATCACCTTCAGATGCGCCGCCAGCAGCACGCTCTTCAGCGAGACCCTGGACCGGGTGGCGAAGGCACGCAGCGGCGCCTCCAGGTCCCGCAGCGGGACGACGACCGCGTAGTCCTCAGCCGGCTCGCCGGACAGGGCCGGCGCGGAAGGCAGCGACAGCGGCGTGTACTCCTCGACGACGTGCTGCCAGTAGGCGCGGTCCTCGGTGCCGGCCAGGGACTCCAGCTCGCCGGCCACGAAGTCGGCGAAGCGCACGCTCGGCACCTCGTACAGCTCCGGCTCCAGACCGTCGCGCAGCCGCCGGTAGCAGGAGACGACCTCCGTCAGCAGGGAGTGCTGGCTCCAGCCCTCGGTGATGGCGTGGGTCTGGGTGAAGGTCAGGCGCCAGCCGGCGTCGTCCTCCACGTGCACGGCGGCCCGCAGCAGCGGCGCGGCCGCCAGGTCGAAGACCGCCTCCCGCTCGGCCGCCACGAAGTCCCGCAGCACCTGCCGGCGCGCGTCCTCGTCCAGCTGCCGTACGTCGTGCACGGTCAGCGGGATGGCCGCCTCGGCGTGCACCAACTGCATCGGCACGGAGTAGGTGTGCATGTCGAACGACGTGCGCAGCACGTCGTGCCGCGCGGCGACCAGGTCTACGGCGGCCCGCAGGGCGTCGGCGTCGAAGGGCCGGTCGTCCCGGATCCGGAAGCCGCTGACGTTGTGGTAGTTGTTGCGGCTGTCGTCGACCAGCATCTCGACGACCATGCCGAGCTGCACCTGCGACAGCGGATAGGCGTCGACCACGCCCTCCGGGAGCTTCGCCCGGTCCTGCGTGCCGATCAGCGCGAACGGCTCCACACCACGATCCGCGTCCGACACCGCCGGCCGACCGGTGATCAACTCCGAAAGCCCGGCGACCGTACGGTGCTCCAGGACGTCCCGCACCGCCACGTCGAACCCGGCCGCACGCAACGCACCCACCAGCGCCACCGCCCGGATCGAGTCACCGCCCAGCTCGAAGAACCCGTCCTCGACACCGACCCGCTCGGCCCCCAGCACCTCCTGCCAGACAGCCGCCGTCCGCTCCTCGGTCGGCGTACGGGGCGCGATGTAGGTGTGACCGGTCTCCACGGCGGACGCGTCGGGCGCGGGCAGGGCACGACGGTCCAGCTTGCCGTTGACCGTCAGCGGGATCCGCTCGACGGTCACGAAGACCGCCGGGACCATGTACTCGGGCAGCTCCAGAGCCGTGAACGCCCGCAGGTCGGCCACGGCCGGCAGCTCACCCTCCGCGACAACGTAGGCGACCAGCCGCTCGTCGCGGACGATCACCACGGCGTCGCGGATCGCGGGGTGAGCGGCCAGGCGGGCACTGATCTCACCCGGCTCGATCCGGTACCCGCGCACCTTGACCTGGTCGTCGACCCGGCCGAGGAACTCAAGACTGCCGTCCTCCCGGCGGCGCGCCAGGTCGCCGGTGCCGTACAGGCGGGAGCCGGGCGGACCGAACGGGTCCGGCACGAAGCGCTCCGCCGTCAGCTCGGGGCGGCCCAGGTAGCCACGCGCCACGCCGGGACCACCGACGTGGAGCTCGCCAGGAGCACCCACAGGCACCAACTCGCCGAACCGGTCCAGCAGATGGAGGGTGGTGTCGCTGAGCGGACGCCCGATCGGGGCGACCGCACCCGGGGCGACATCGCGGGAGGTGAGCCGGTGGTAAGTGCAGTAGACCGTGGCCTCCGTCGGCCCGTACATGTTGACGAGACCCGGCCGCTCAAGGCCCAGCCGGTCCGTCCACGGACGCAGGTCACCGACTTCCAGCTTCTCCCCCGCGAAGATCACCGTACGGAGGCTCAGCCGCCCGATCCGCGGGTCGTCCTGGCTCGCCGCCGTCGCCAGTGAGCGGAAGGCGGTCGGGGTCTGCGCCAGCACCGTGACCTCGCGCTCGACCAGCAGATCCAGGAACTCCTCCGGCGACCGCGTCACCTCACGCGGCACCACCACCAGAGTCCCGCCATGCAGCAACGCACCCCACATCTCGAACACCGACACATCAAAGGCGTACGAGTGGAACAGAGCCCACACGTCATGCTCGTCGAAGCCGTAGTGCTCCTGCATCGTGTCCAGCAGCCGCACCACCTGCGCGTGCGCCAGCGTCACACCCTTCGGGCGGCCCGTCGAACCCGACGTGTAGATGACATACACCGTGTTGTCCGGCACCGTAAGCGACACCGGGGCCGACTCCGGACGCGACGCGACGAGATCGGCATCCCGGTCCAGGACAACCAACTCGCCGCCGTACACACCCTCCAGCACCGACACCAGGCCACCCGAGGTCACCACGGCCCTGGCACCCGCGTCCGCCAGCACGAACCCCAGACGATCCGCCGGGTTCGCCGGATCCAGCGGCAGATAACCCGCCCCCGCCTTCAGCACACCCAGCAGCGTCGGCATCAGATCCGGCCCACGCTCCAGACACACACCCACCAAAGACTCCGGGCCAACGCCCAACGACCGCAGATGATGGGCGAGTTGGTTGGCCCGCGCGTCCAGCTCCGCGTACGTCAGCGACACCTCACCCGCGACCAACGCCACCGCGTCCGGCGTCAGCGCGGCCCGCTCCTCGAAGAGCTCGTGAACACACCGCTCCACCGGAGCCGATGCCTTGACGGGCAGAGCGGACGCCGCCAGCAGCTCTCGGTCGGCGGCGGGCAAGTACACCGCGCGCGCGTCGCCGTCCAGGTCCGCGGCCATCGACTCCAGCACCGACCGGTACATGCCGACCAGCCGCTCGACGTTGGCCTGACTGATGACGTGGGAGTCCCCCCGTACGCCGAGCATGCCGCTGATCGCCGTCACGGCGAGGGAGAACTCGTTGGGGTTCTCCCCCATCTCCGCGCCCTCGTCCACCAGGTCACCGTCGACCTGGTGGAAGTCGAGGTAGTTGAAGAAGATGTCGACGAGGCGCTCGGTCGCTCCGACCTCACGCTGGATCGCCGGCATCGGGAAGTGCCGGTAGGACCAGTTGGCGATCTCACGCGCGAAGACCTGCTGGACCAGCTCGCGCCAGGTCCGGGCGGTGCGGTCGGCCGCGAACGGCAGGGTGTTGAGGTGCATGCCGAGCACCCGGTCGGCGCCCGGGGCCTCCGGACGGATGTGGTAGACGACGCCGGTGTGGAAGGCGTCCTCGTCGGTGAGCTGGCTCATCACCTTCACGTGCGCGGCCAGCAGCACGCTCTTCAGGGAGGCCTGGGCCGCCGAGGCGAGCGCGCGCAGTCCCGCTTCCAGGTCGTTCAGGCGGAACGCCGTGCCCACCGGCTCGGCGGGCACGGAGAGATCACCGTGCCAGCCGGACGGCAGGGAGAACTTGGTGTGCCCGGTGACCACCTCGCGCCAGTACGCGCGGTCCTCCTTCGACTCCAGCGCCCGCAGTTCCGCTGCGATGGCGTCGGCGAACCGTACGGGGGGCGCCCGGTGGGGCTCCGGCCGTGCACCGTCGCGCAGTCGGCCGTAGACCTCCAGCAACTCGCTGCACAGCGAGTTGATGCTCCAGCCCTCGAGGACGACGTGCGACTCCGTCAGACCGAGCCACCATGCCCCGTCGCTCTCCAGGTGCGCGGACACCCGCAGCAGCGGGGCCGCCGACAGGTCGAACACCGTGGCGCGCTCCGCGGCGACGAAGTCCCGCAGCGCACGCTCGCGCCTGTCGGCGTCGTCCACCGTGCGCAGGTCGCGCACCGTCACCGGAACCTCGGCGGCCCGGTGGACGACCTGCACCGGAACCGTGTACCGGTCCAGGTGGACGGAGGTGCGCAGCACCTCGTGCCGGTGTACGAGGATGCTCGCGGCCTCGCGCAGGGCGTCGGCGTCGAAGGGCCGGTCGTCGCGGATCCGGAAGAGGCTGACGTTGTGGTAGTTGTTCCGCCGGTCGTCGGCGAGTTGCTCGGCGATCATGCCGAGCTGCACCTGTGACAGCGGGTAGGCGTCGACCACGCCCTCCGGGAGCAGGGCCCTGTCCTCCTCGCCGATCAGCGCGAAGGGGGCGACGGACTGCTCCTCCAGCTCGGGAGCGGGCAGGCCGGTGATCAGTTCGCCGAGTCCGGCGACCGTACGGTGCTCGAAGACGTCCCGTACCGCCACGTCGAATCCGGCGGCACGCAACGCGCCCACCAGCGCCAGGACCCGGATCGAGTCACCGCCCAGCTCGAAGAACCCGTCCTCGACACCGACCCGCTCGACCCCCAGCACCTCCTGCCAGACGGCCGCCACCCGCTCCTCGGTCGGCGTACGCGGCGCGACGAACGCCGACTCGGCGAACGCCCCCTCACCCGGCTCGGGCAGGGCACGACGGTCCAGCTTGCCGTTGACCGTCAGCGGAATCCGCTCCAGCTCCACGAACGCCGCCGGCACCATGTACTCCGGCAACGCCTCGCCCACGAACGCCCGCAGCTCGGCGGTCGACGGCACTTCCCCGTCCGTGACCAGGTAGGCCACCAGCCGTTCGTCGCGGACGATGACCACGGCCTCGCGGATCGCGGGATGAGCGGCCAGCCGGGCACTGATCTCACCCGGCTCGATGCGATACCCGCGCACCTTCACCTGGTCATCGCTGCGGCCCAGGAACTCCAGACTCCCGTCCGCCCGCCGCCGCGCCAGATCACCACTGCGATACAGCCGCCCACCCGCAGGACCGAACGGATCGGGCACAAACCGCTCCGCCGTCAACTCCGGCCGGTTCAAATACCCCCGCGCCACCCCCGGGCCGCCCACATGAATCTCACCCGGCACCCCCACCGGCACCAACTCACCGAACCGGTCCAGCAGATACACCGACAGGTCACTGAGGGGATACCCGACGCGGTTGGCCGCCGACGGCTCGAAGTCCTCCCCGGTGACCTGGTAGTAGGTGGTGTGCACGGTGGTCTCGGTGATGCCGTACATGTTCGCCAGCACGGGCCGCTCAAAGCCCAGCCGGTCCGTCCACGGACGCAGGTCACCGACCTCCAGCTTCTCCCCCGCGAAGATCACCGCACGCAGGGCCAGCCGGCCGATCCGCGGATCACCCTGGCCCGCCGCCGCCACCAGCGACCGGAAGGCCGTCGGCGTCTGCGACAACACCGTGACCTTCCGCTCGACCAGCAGATCCAGGAACTCCTCCGGAGAACGCGTCACCTCACGCGGCACCACCACCAGAGTCCCGCCATGGAACAACGCACCCCACATCTCGAACACCGAGACGTCAAAGGCATACGAGTGGAACATCGTCCACACGTCATCCGCACCGTAGGCATAGTGCTCACGCGCACTCTCCAGCAGCCGCACCACCTGCGTATGCGCCAGCGTCACACCCTTCGGACGACCCGTCGAACCCGACGTATAGATCACATACACCGTGTTATCCGGCACCGAGAGCGACACCGGGGCCGACTCCGGACGCGACGCGACGACCTCCGCATCCCGGTCCAGGACCACCAGTTGGCCGTCGTACACGTCCTCCAGGACCGGCATCAGAGCGCTGGAGGTCACCACGACCCGGGCCCCCGCGTCCGCAAGCACGAAACCGAACCGGTCCGCCGGGTTCGCCGGATCCAGCGGCAGATAACCCGCCCCCGCCTTCAGCACACCCAACAGCGTCGGCATCAAGTCCGGCCCGCGCTCCAGACACACACCCACCAACGACTCCGGACCGACACCCAACAACCGCAGATGATGGGCAAGTTGATTCGCCCGCCCGTCCAGCTCCGCATACGTCAGCGAGACGTCACCCGTGACCACCGCCACCGCATCCGGCGTCAGCGCAGCCTGCTCCTCGAACACCTCATGCACACACCGCTCCACCGGAGCCGATGCCTTGACGGGCAGAGCGGACGCCGCCAGCAGCTCTCGGTCGTCGCCGGGCAGGTACACCGCCTGTGCGTCGCCGTCCGCGTCGGCGGCCATGGCTTCCAGGACGGCGCGGTACATGCCCACCAGCCGCTCGGCGTTGGCGCGGCTGAGCATGCGGGGGTCGGCGGTCAGGATGACGTGACCGGCACGCGTTGAGACCGTCAGCGGGAACTCGGTGGGGCTGTCGTCCAGGCCGGCCCGGTCGTCCACGACGGTGGCGTCCATCTGCCGGAAGTCCTGGTAGTTGAACATGACGTCCAGCAGCCGTCGGCCGCCGGCCGCGTCCCGCTGGATCTCCGGCATGGGGAAGCGCCGGTGCGGCCAGAGCTCGACCTCGCGGGAGAAGACCCGCTGGACCAGCTCGCGCCAGGTCCGCGCGCCGCGGTCCAAGGCGAACGGAAGGGTGTTGAGGTACATGCCGAGCACCCGGTCGGCGCCGAGAACCTCGGGGCGCGCGTCGCAGACGACGCCGGTGTGAAAGGCGTCCTCGTCGGTGAGCTGGCTCATCACCTTCAGGTGGGCCGCCAGCATCACGCTCTTCAGCGATGTCTTCGAGTTTGTCGCCAGCTTGCGCAGGTCGCGCTCCAGGTCCTCCCACGAGGTCCCGGCCTGGAACAGCTCGTACGGTCCGTCCTGCTGCTCACCCCAGCCGGTGGGCAGGGAGAACGGGGCGTGCCGGTCGACGATGCCCTGCCAGTAGGCGCGGTCCTCCGCCGAGGCCAGGGACTCCAGCTCGCCGGCCACGAAGTCGGCGAAGCGCACGTTCGGGGCGTCGTACGGCTCCGGCTCCAGACCGTCCCGCAGCTGCCGGTACAGGGCCAGGATCTCCATCAGGAGGGAGTGGTGGCTCCAGCCCTCCAGGACCGGATGGCATTCGGTGACCGAGATCCACCAGCAGTCGCCGTCGGTGACGTGCGCGAAGAAGCGCATCAGGGAGGGCGTACCGAGATCGAACAGGGTGGCGCGCTCGCGAACGGTGAAGTCGCGGAGCTCCTGCTCCACCGACTCCGGGGTGAGCCCGCGGAGGTCCTGTGTGCCGAGCGGGAGTTCGGCGGTGGCGTGGACCAGCTGGAGGGGCATCGAGTAGGCGTTGAGGTCGATCGAGGTGCGCAGTGCCTCGTGCCGCTCGACCACCAGCCGGCCCGCGGCCTCCAGGGCCGCGAAGGAGAACGGCTGGTCGTCCAGGACGCGGAACGTGCTGACGTTGTGGTAGTTGTTGCGGCTGTCGTCGACCAGCATCTCGACGACCATGCCGAGCTGCACCTGCGACAACGGGTAGGCGTCCACCACGCCCTCCGGGAGCTTCGCCCGGTCGGCGTCGCCGACCAGCGAGAACGGCTCCACACCGCGGTCCGCGTCCGAAACCGCCGGCCGACCGGTGATCAACTCCGAAAGCCCGGCGACCGTACGGTGCTCGAACACGTCCCGTACCGCCACGTCGAACCCGGCGGCACGCAACGCGCCCACCAGCGCCACGGCCCGGATCGAGTCACCGCCCAGCTCGAAGAACCCGTCCTCGACACCGACCCGCTCGACCCCCAGCACCTCCTGCCAGACGGCCGCCACCCGCTCCTCGGTCGGCGTACGCGGCGCGACGAACGCCGACTCGGCGAACGCACCCTCACCCGGCTCGGGCAGGGCACGACGGTCCAGCTTGCCGTTGACCGTCAGCGGAATGCGCTCCAGCTCCACGAACGCCGCCGGCACCATGTACTCCGGCAACGCCTCGCCCACGAACGCCCGCAGCTCGGCGGTCGACGGCACTTCCCCGTCCGTGACCAGGTAGGCCACCAGCCGCTCGTCCCGTACGACCACCACGGCCTCGCGCACAACCGCGTGCTCCGACAGCCGGGCGCTGATCTCACCCGGCTCGATGCGATAGCCGCGCACCTTCACCTGGTCATCGCTGCGGCCCAGGAACTCCAGACTCCCGTCCGCCCGCCGCCGCGCCAGATCACCACTGCGATACAGACGCCCACCCGCAGGACCGAACGGATCGGGCACAAACCGCTCCGCCGTCAACTCCGGCCGGTTCAGATACCCCCGCGCCACCCCCGGACCACCCACATGAATCTCACCCGGCACCCCCACCGGCACCAACTCACCGAACCGGTCCAGCAGATACACCGACAGGTCACTGAGGGGATACCCGACGCGGTTGGCCGCCGACGGCTGGAAGTCCTCCCCGGCGACCTGGTAGTAGGTGGTGTGCACGGTGGTCTCGGTGATGCCGTACATGTTCGCCAGCACGGGCCGCTCAAAGCCCAGCCGGTCCGTCCACGGACGCAGGTCACCGACCTCCAGCTTCTCCCCCGCGAAGATCACCGCACGCAGGGCCAGCCGGTCGATCCGCGGATCACCCTGGCCCGCCGCCGCCACCAGCGACCGGAAGGCCGTCGGCGTCTGCGACAACACCGTGACCTTCCGCTCGACCAGCAGATCCAGGAACTCCTCCGGCGAGCGCGTCACCTCACGCGGCACCACCACCAGAGTCCCGCCATGGAACAACGCACCCCACATCTCGAACACCGAGACGTCAAAGGCATACGAGTGGAACATCGTCCACACGTCATCCGCACCGTAGGCGTAATGCTCACGCGCACTCTCCAGCAGCCGCACCACCTGCGTATGCGCCAGCGTCACACCCTTCGGACGACCCGTCGAACCCGACGTATAGATCACATACACGACGTTGTCCGGCACGGCGAGCGGCGCCGGTGCGGACTCCGGACGAGACGCGACGACCTCCGCATCCCGGTCCAGGACCACCAATTGGCCGTCGTACACATCCTCCAGGACCGGCATCAGAGCGCTGGAGGTCACCACGACCCGGGCCCCCGCGTCCGCAAGCACGAAACCGAACCGGTCCGCCGGGTTCGCCGGATCCAACGGCAGATAACCCGCCCCCGCCTTCAGCACACCCAACAGCGTCGGCATCAGATCCGGCCCACGCTCCAGACACACACCCACCAACGACTCCGGACCGACACCCAACGACCGCAGATGATGGGCAAGCTGGTTCGCCCGCACGTCCAATTCCGCGTACGTCAGCGACACCTCACCCGCGACCACCGCCACCGCATCGGGCGTCAGCGCAGCCTGCCGCTCGAACACCTCATGCACACACCGCTCCACCGGAGCCGGTGGGACATGGCCGTCGAGGGCTCCGCTGACGATGGCGCGCTCGGCGCTGTCGAGCATGTCCAGCCGGAAAACCGGGGTGGACGGAGCCGCGACGGCGCTCTGCAGGAGCTGGAGGAAGTGGCGGGCCGTGCGCCGGGCGGTCTCCGGGTCGAACAGGGCGCTCGCGTACTCGATGCGCCCGTGGAACGAGCCGTCGGTCGCCTCCTCGACCTGGAGGGTCAGGTCGCACTTGGCCACGGGGACGCCGCCGGAGAACGGTTCGATACGCAGACCCGGCAGGTCGACGGCGTCGAGCCGGGACTCGTGCATGGTGAACGCGACCTGGTACAGCGGGGTGCGCGACAGGTCGCGTTCCGGCTGGAGTTCGTCCACGAGCCGGGCGAACGGCACCTCCTGGTGGTCGAAGGCGTCCAGCACGGTACGACGGGTCCGGTCGAGCAGCTCGGTGAAGGCGGGGTCGGCGTTCTCGTCCCAGTGTCCGCGCAGGACCAGGCTGTTGATGCCGTAGCCGATGAGCGACTGGAGCTCGGGCCGGGCCCGGCCGGTGACGACCGTACCCACGGAGATGTCGCTCTGGCCGGTGCTGCGGGCGATGACCGCCTGGAACGCGGCCATCATGACCGTGAAGGGGGTCGTCTCGTGCGCGGCGGCGAGTCGGCGCACCGACTCCGGCAGTCCCGCGGGGAAGTCGAAGAGCACCTCGGCGCCGGTGTGGTCGCGCACGGCGGGGCGCGGCCGGTCCGTCGGCAGTTCGGTGGGGGCTGCGTCCTCCAGCACCTGGCGCCAGTGGGCGAGCTGCCGCCGCAGGGAGTCGCCGGTCAGCTGCTCCCGCTGCCAGGCCGCGTAGTCGCCGTACTGCACCGGCAGCGGCTCCAGCGGTGACGGCCTGCCCTGGGTGAACGCGCCGTACAGAGTGCTGAGTTCGGTCAGGAGGATGCGGGTGGACCAGGCGTCGCAGGCGATGTGGTGGAAGACCAGGCACAGGACGTGGTCGTCGTCGGCGAGGCGCAACAGCCTGGCCCGCAGCGGCCAGTCGGTCTCGAGGTCGAACGGGGCCGAGGTCTGCGCCGCGACCAGTTCGGTGAGCCGGCGCTCGCGCTCGGCGGAGGACTCGCCTGGTACCTGTTCCCGCGGTAGGACGGCGGCGGACTCGGCGGGCGGGTCGACGACCTGGACCGGCTGCCCGTCCTGCGTCATCTCGTAGCGGGTGCGCAGGATCTCGTGCCGTGCGCTGATCTCGCCGAGGGCACGCTCCAGCGCCCCGGCGTCGAGGGTGCCCCGCAGACGCACCACGAGGGGAATCAGGTACTCGGTGCTGTCCGGGTCGAGGCGCTGGAGGAACCACATCTGCTGCTGTCCGGAGGACAGTGGCAGCGGCGCGGTCCGCTCGGCCCTGGGGATCGCCGAGCGGCGGCCGCCCGACCGCCGGCCGGCCAGCCGTCGGCGCAGCAGCTCCTCACGGGCAGATCCGGCGGCGGAAGGAACGGCGTTGGACTCGGGGCCCCCGGTGCTCATCAGTTCTGCTCCTTCAGCAGCGTCGAGTCCGCCACGTCGAGGTCGGACATCATGTCGATTTCGTTTCTGATGCAGGTCTCGACCGACTCGGCGAGCGCGGCGACGGTCGGGCCCTCGAACAGGGCGCGGACCGGGAGGTCGATCTCGTACTCGGCGCGGAGTGCGGCGATCAGGCGGATGGCGAGGATGGAGTTGCCGCCGACGGCGAAGAAGCTGTCGTGCACGCCGAACCCGGACTCGCCGAGGACCTCCTGCCACAGCTCGGCGATCCGCTCTTCGACGTCGTTGCGCGGCGCGACCCGTTCGGGGTCGTCGGTGCCGTCGGCCGGGGCGGGCAGGGCCTTGCGGTCGACCTTGCCGTTGGCGTTCAGCGGGACGGCGTCCAGTTCGACGAAGGCCGAGGGCACCATGTACTCCGGCAGCGCCTGTGCGAGATGGGCCGCCAGCTCCTCCGCCGGTGCCGTGCCCGCGCCGGCCGCGGGAACCACGTACCCGACCAGGCGTGGCTCGCCGTGCTCGGCGCGGGCCACGACCACGGCCTCGCGCACCAGCGGGCATGCCGCCAGCACCGCGCTCACCTCGGCGGGCTCCACCCGGTACCCGCGGATCTTCACCTGGTCGTCCACCCGTCCCAGGAACTCCACGGCTCCGGTCGCGTTCCAGCGCACCATGTCCCCGGTCCGGTACAGCCTGTCGCCCGCGGCACCGAACGGATCGGGCACGAACCGCTCCGCCGTCAGCTCCGGCCGGCCCACATATCCGCGGGCCACACCGGCCCCGCCGACGTACAGCTCGCCCACGGCGCCCACCGGAACCGGCCGCATCCGCTCGTCCAGCACATGCACCCGCATCCCGGGCAGGGGGCGCCCGATCGGCACCACCGCGTCCACGTCCGCGTCGAGCGGCACCGGGTGGATCGTGGTGCCGACGGATGCCTCGGTCGGCCCGTACTCATTGATCAGCCGGCCCTCACCCAGCCACCCCGCCCAACGAGCGGCCGGCGAACCCGGCAGCGCCTCACCGGCCACCACGACCACACCCGCCAGAGCGGCCGCCTGCTCCGGCGTGACCTGGTGCGACAGCACCTCCAGATGCCCGGGAGTCAGCTTCAGGAAACTGAACGGCCCCTGCCCCACCAGCCAGCCGCCCAGCTCGTCCAGCTCCGCATCCGGCGGGAACAGCGCCACCCGCTGACCGGCACACAACGGCGCCCACACATTCGGCACCACCAGGTCGAACGCGATGGAGGAGAACACCGCCCCGCCACCGTCCCCGCACGACGCAAGCTCACGCACCGCCCAGCCCACGTGGTTGCCCAGACCTCGGTGCGAGACCACCACACCCTTGGGACGGCCCGTGGAGCCGGAGGTGAAGACGACGTACGCCACGTGGTCGACGTCGATCCGGCCCTCGGGCCGCGACGACGGACGTTCGGCGATCGCCGTCGCGTCGGCGTCCACGTCGACGAGAGCGCCGTCGAAGCCGGCCACCGGGCCACGGCCGACCAGGACCTGGGCTCCGGCGTCCGCCAGCATGCCGGCCACCCGCTGCCCCGGCAGCACCGGATCCAGCGGTACGTACCCGGCCCCGGCCTTCCACACCGCCAACAGCGCCGTCATCAGCTCGACGCCCCGCTCCAGCAGCACACCGACGACGGACTCCGAACCGGCACCCAGGGCCCGCAGGTGATGAGCCAGCCGGTTCGCCCGCGCGTCCAGTTCCGCATACGTCAGCGAGACGTCACCACAGACCACCGCCACCGCGTCCGGCAGCCGGGCGGCCTGCTCCTCGAACATCTCCACCACCGGCCGCTCCACCACCGGCCCCGCGCCCACCGACCACTCAGCGAGCAGTCCGCTCTCGCGGGCCGGGACGACGGGCAGATCGGCGAGCCTGGTGTCGGGGCCGGCCGCCACCGCCCGCAGCAGGTGCGGGAACTGGTCGGCCAGGCGCTCCATCGTGCCGTGCTCGAACAGCGCGGTGGCGTACTCGAAGACACCGTCCATGCTTCCGTCGGCGCCCCTGCGCATCAGCAGCGTGAGATCGGTATGGGCGAGCCGCCAGGCGTCCACGACGGTGTCGTTGTCCTCCAGGCTGGTGGCGCGGCCGGTGAACTCCTGGTCGTGCAGGTCGAAGGCGACCTGGTACAGCGGCGTCCGGGACAGGTCGCGCTCGGGGGCCAGGGCCTCGACCAGGAGGTCGAACGGCAGATCGTGATGGGCGAAGGCGTCCCGGCAGGTGTCACGGACGCGGTCCAGTGCCTCGACGAAGGTGAGGTCGGCGTCGAGCCCGCAGCGCAGCACCACGTTGTTGAGGAAGAAGCCGACGACGTCCTCGAGTTCGGGGCGGTCGCGTCCCGCGACGGGTGTGCCGACCGGCAGGTCCCACTGGGCGGTGTGCCGGGCCAGCAGCGTGGCGTAGGCGGTCAGCAGGGTCATGAAAGGGGTGGCGCCACGGCTTCGCCCGAGGTCGGTGAGGGCCGTCACGACCGGGGCCGGGACGGTGAAGGCCGCCGCCGAGCCCCGACCGTCGCGGGCCGCGGGCCGGGGCCGGTCGGTGGGCAGCGCCACCGGGGTGGAGCCGTCCAGCACGGCGCGCCAGTGGGCGAGTTCGCGCTCGATCGCGTCGTCGGTCAGGCGGGCGCGCTGCCAGTCGGCGTAGTCGGCGTACTGCACGCCGAGGGGCGGCAGGAGCGGCTCCCGGCCGGTGACGGCGGCGGTGATCAGTTCGTGGAAGTCCCGCTGGAGGACCTGCGTCGACCAGCCGTCGCTGCAGATGTGGTGCACGGCCAGCAGCAGGACACGCTGCCGGTCGTCGAGGGTGCGCACGAGCGTGGCCCGCAACAGCGGCCCGCGTTCCAGGTCGAACCCGTCGCCGAGGGCGGTGCCGAGCAGGCCGGCGAGCCCCTCCCGGGTGGTCTCCGTCTCGCGGAGCGCCACGGGTGCTGGGGTGTCGATGCGCTGGCGGGGTTCGCCGTCCTCGGTGACGTACCGGGTGCGCAGCGACTCGTGCCGCGCCACGAGGGCGTCCAGGGCTGTGCGTACGACGCCGGTGTCCGCTTCCGGCGGGACCGGCAGGAACACGCCGGCCACCCACTCGGCGCTGTTCGGGTTCATCCGGTCCAGTGCCCACAGGCGGCGCTGGCCCGAGGAGACCGGCAGCGTTCCGCCGCGCGGGACGGGCGGGATGGTGTCGGGGGCTGCCGGGTCCGCGGCGGGGGTGTCCGTGTGCGGAGCGATCAGCAGGGCCTGGGCCTCGACGGTGGTGGCCGTGAGCAGGCCGCGCAGCGGGATGTCCCGTTTGGCCGCCGCGCGCAGCTGGTTGGCGAGCCGGGTGAGCTGGAGGGAGGAGCCGCCGAGCTGGAAGAAGTCGTCGTGGACGCCCACGTCCTCGGTCTTCAGCAGGTGCTCCCACACGCCCGCGACGAGCTTCTCGGCGTCGGTGCGGGGAGCGGTGCGGGCCGGTCCGGCGTCCAGGCCCCGGGCGGCGAGCGCGGCACGGTCGACCTTGCCGTGGGCGGTGAGCGGGAATTCGCCGGCGTCCATGAAGGCGGCCGGTACGTGGCTCTCGGGCAGCCGGTCGCGCAGGAAGTCCCGCAGCTCGCCCAGGGCTTCGGAGGTGTGCAGCAGCAGGTGGGCGGCGAGCCGGACGGCCCCGTCCTCCCCGGTGGTGACGGGGACGACGACGGCGGCCCGGACGCCGGGGTGGGTGACGAGCGCCGCCTCGATCTCGCCGGGTTCGATGCGGACACCGTTCACCTTGGTCTGGTCGTCGAACCGGCCGAGGTACTCCAGGTAGCCGTTCGGGTTCCAGCGGACCCGGTCGCCGGTGCGGTAGAGCCGGGCGCCACCGGTCCTGCCGTACGGGTCGGGTACGAACCGGTCGGCGGTCAGGTCCGGCCGGCCCAGGTAGCCCCGGGCGACACCGACTCCGCCGACGTGGAGTTCGCCGGGCGCGCCGATGGCGGCGGGGGTGCCGGCCGCGTCGAGCACCAGCACACGCATGCCGGGGATGGGGCGGCCGATGGGCACAGGGCCGGTCGTCGTCGCCGGGTCGAAGCGGTGCGCGGTGACGTCGATGGCGCACTCGGTGGGGCCGTACGTGTTCCAGATCGTCAGGCCGGGGCGGCGGGCCAGGATGCGCTGGGCCAGTTCGGCGTGCAGGGGCTCGCCGGCCGAGAACAGCAGCCGCAGCGCGGTGCAGTCCGCCCAGGCGGGCTCCTCGGCGAGCGCCTGGAGGACCGAGGGGACGACCTGGAGGACGCTCACCTCGTGCTCGGCCACCGCCCGCAGCAGGGCCGCGGGGTCGCGTTCGGCGCCGGGCGGGGCGAGCACCACCGTGCCGCCGCCGATGAGCGGGGCGAAGATCTCCCAGCAGGAGGCGTCGAAGGTGACGGCCGTCTTCTGCAGCACCCGGTCGCGGGCGCCGAGGCCATGGGTGTCGACCGCCCAGCGGACCCGGTTGGCGATGCCTTCGTGAGTGATGACCACACCCTTGGGCCGCCCGGTGGAGCCGGAGGTGTAGATCGCGTACGCGGCCTGGGCCGGGTGCACCTCCAGGGCCGGCGGCCGGTCGGCCGACCGGTCCGCGAGCTGCCGTGCGGTGTCGGCGGAGCCGAGGACCAGGGGGCGGACGCCGACGCGTTCGGCGGTGGGCGCTGTCGCCTCGTCGGTCAGGACGAGATCGCCTCCCAGGTCCTCCAGCAGCCATTCCAGCCTCGCGCTCGGCTGGGCCGGGTCCATCGGCGCGTACGCCGCGCCCGCCTTCCACACGCCCAGGACGGCGGTCACCAGGTCCAGGCTCCGGCCCAGGCAGATGCCGACCCTGGAGTCCGCGACGACCCCGTGGTCACGCAGGAGGTGGGCAAGCCGGTTGGCCCGCGCCTCCAGTTCCGCGTAGGTGAGGGCCTGCGACCCGTCGGTGACGGCGATCGCGTCCGGCGTCCGAGCCGCCTGGTTCGCGACGAGTTCGTGGACGGTGATGGCCTCGTCGAGCGAGCCGTGCCGTGCCGACTCGGACTTCATGGGTACTCCTGGGTGGTCAGCGGTGGATGGGGTGCGGCGCGGCCGCGCACGACGCGCCGACGGACGGCCGACGGCGGTGGGGGGGGCGGGTGTCAGGCGCTCGCCTGCTCCATGCGCCGGCGCAGGCTCAGCGGGCGCATGTCCGTCCAGACCTCGCCGATACGGGCGAGGCACTCCTCGCGGGTGCCGGTGGTGCCCTCCGCGCGCCAGCCGGCCGGGAGGTCACGGTCCGCCGCCCAGATCGAGTACTGCTCTTCGTCGTTCAGGACCACGTGGTAGATGCGGTCGTCGGCACGCTCGTCGGCCATGACAGGACTCCTCGTCGGGGTGGTGTGTCGGTGCTGCCGGCCGTGACGCGGCAGCGGCTCCGTGGCCTGCGGTCACGTCCTTCAGGCTGCGGGCATCGTGCTGTCCATCCTTCCGAGGGCGCCCATAATCCGGCTCTACCGGAGCTATCGGGACACCGGGACGGCAACGCGACGGCCCGGCCGCCCCATGGGTGGGGGCGGCCGGGCCGCTGCGTTGAGGGAAGTCCGGAGTGCCGGAGTGCCGGAGTGCCGGAGTGCCGGAGTGTCAGACGCGTTCGACGTCCTTGTCCCGGTCCTCCGTCGTGGTGTCCTCCGTCGTGGTGTCCTCCGTCCTGGTGTCCTCCGCGGCCTCCTTCTGGGTGGCGGCGGGCGGTTCCGGGCTCTTCTCGGCGGCCACCGCGGGGATCCAGGCGAGCGCCCGGGGCAGCGTCCAGCTGCGGTCCCCGAGCAGGACCAGCGCCGCGGGCAGCAGCACTCCACGCACCAGCGTGGCGTCCACCAGAATGGCCACCGCCATGCCGATGCCGAGCATCTTGTAGTCGAGCATGGACAGCGTGGCAAAGATCGAGAACACGGCGATCATGACCACGGCGGCGCTGGTGACGACACCGGCGCTGCCGCCGATGCCCCGGGTGACGGCCGTGTTCGTGTCGGCACCGTCCATGCGCAGTTCCCTGATCCGGCTGAGGATGAAGACGTGGTAGTCCATCGACAGGCCGAACAGGATCACGAACATGAACAGCGGGAGCCAGCTGATGATCCCGCCGTACGACTCGAAGCCCAGCAGTCCGCTGAGGTGGCCGTCCTGGAAGATCAGCGTGACGACTCCGTACGCGGCGCCGATGGACAGCACGTTCAGCGCGATCGACACCAGGGGGATCGCCAGCGACCGGAACGCCGAGACCAGCAGCAGGAACGCGAAGACCAGGACGAACCCGAAGACGACCGGCGTACGGCTGTCCAGCGCGGCCGCCATGTCGGTCGGCCCGGCGGTCTGCCCGGTGACGGCGTAGCGCAGTCCGTCGACCTCGCCGAGGCTGCGCGGCAGTGCCGTGTCACGCAGCAGCTTCAGCGCCTTCTGGGACTCGGCGTCGTTGCCGGTGCCCGCCAGCGGGACGGTGACGACGACGGTCCCGCCGTCACCGATCTTCGCGGTCCTGACCGGTTCGGCCAGCGCCCCGTCGCTCTTGGCGACCTGCTCGCGCAGGGCGGTGACCGCCTCGTCGAAGGCGCCGGTGCCGATGGCGGAGCCGGTGACGACCACCTGGGCGGGGGCCGGCTTTCCGGGGAACGCCTCCTGGATGGCGACCAGGTGGGAGATCTCCGGCACGCTGTCCGGGAACCGCTCCTGCAGTCCGGGGTCGGCCAGCCGCATGCCGGCGGCGGGCAGCGCGGCCAGCACGAGGGCGGCGACCGCCGCCCCGCCCCAGATCACCGGCCGGCGCACGACCTGGGCCACGACAGCCGTCCAGGCCCGGGAACTGCGGGCCTCGGCGCGGCGTCGGCCGATCCAGGGGATGCGCAGGCCGTCCACCTTGGAGCCGAGCATGGACAGTACGGCGGGCAGCGCGGTCAGCGAGCCGACGACGGCGAGCAGCACCACGGCGATGGTGCCGACAGCCATGCCGGTGAAGGTGTCGATGCCGGTCAGGAGCAACCCCGCCATGGAAACGGCGACGGTCAGCCCGGAGATGACGACGGCCCGGCCGGAGGTGGCCGCGGTGATCCGCAGGGCCTGTGCGGTGTCGCGTCCCGCCAGCCGCTCCTCACGCTCCCTGCGCAGGTAGAACAGGGTGTAGTCGACGCCGACGGCCATGCCCACGAGGAGCACCACGGAGGACGCGGTGTCGTTCACCGGGAGCCAGTTGGCGGCCAGGGTCAGCAGCCCCATGGCGGCGAGGACGGCGGTCACGGCGAGCAGCAGCGGAATGCCCGCCGCGATCAGCGCACCGAAGACCACGAGGAGGATGACCAACGTCAGCGGGATGGAGGTCATTTCAGCGGTGGCGAAGTCCTCGCTGGTGGCCTCCTCGACGGCGAAGTCGACGCTGGCGTCACCGGCCTGAACGATCGTCAGAGCCTGGTGTCGCTCGGCGAGTTGCCCGACCTTCTGCTTGGTCTGCTCGACCACCTCGGCCGCGTTGTCCCAGCCGTAGCCGGGTCCGGCGAGCGAGAAGGTGACGAGCACGGAACGGCCGTCGGCGGAGACCAGGCCCCCGGGTTCGGCGGGCGTCGGCACCACCACGTCCGACACCTTGCCGGTCAGGCCGCGCAGCGTCGCGCCGACGTCCTGGACCGCCGTCTGCAGCGCGGTGTCGGTGCGGAAGCCGGGGGAGTCGGCGCCGGCCTGGACGAGGACGTTCTCGCTGGGCGGCCGGGTGTCGTCACCCGCCTCCTCGATCATGACCTGGGCCCGGCCCGACTCTCCCGGGTCGTGGTTCTGCGGCCCTTGGCCGCCTACGGCCGCGCCCACCGCGAAGGTGAGCACGACGAACAGCAGCCAGCCGAACAGCGCGGCCTTGCGGCGGCGTGCCGACCACGCGGCCACTCTCTCGATCAAGGGCTGGGGCTGTCCCCGTCCCGGAGGCAGCGGGGTGGTGGGGGCAGCCGGCTCACCGTTGGAGGGCACGAGCAGCTCTCCCTTCTCGTTCGTTTCCTTCAAGTACCGCGCGGACGCGCGACACGCCTGAGGGTCCGCCGGCCGCGGTGTGCGGGGAGCCGGCGGACCGTGGGGGGCGCAGGGGTTCAGCTGTCGCTGCCCTTCTGCTGCTTCCACAGGTGGGAGATCTCACCGAAGGACGAACTGACCCAGTGGTCGGAGTAGATGGTGTCCAGGTATCTGTCGCCCCCGTCCGGGAAGATCAGAACGCAGTTGGAGCCGGGAGCGATGCGGTCGCCGAACTTCTCGAGCGCCGCCACGGTCGCCCCGGAGGAGCCTCCGGCGAGCACCGCCTCGGTCAGGACGAGCCGACGGCAGGCCACCACGCAGTCGATGTCGGACACGTGGACCACGTGGTCGGCGGCGTCCGGGTCGAGTAGCGCCGGTGGTACGGACGCTCCGTGCCCCGGGATGAGCCTGGGCGCCCCCTGCTGTCCGAAGATCCTGCTGCCCACCGCGTCGACCGCCACAACAGTGGTGTCCAGCTCCTGTTCGCGCAGGTACTCCGAACATCCGCGCAGGGTGCCGAACGTGCTGACCGCGGCGAACAGGTAGTCCACCTTCCCGTCCAGCGTTTCGACGATCTCCCTCATGGTGTCCCGGTGGGCCTGCGGGTTGAGCGGGTTGGAGTACTGGTTGGGCCAGTAGGCGCCCGGCACGGTCGCCACCAGTTCCCGCACCCGCTCCAGACGCGCCGCCAGGTACTCACCCGTCTTCGGGTCCGGTGTCACGACCACTTCGGGCTTCGCTCCGTACGCACGCAGCAGCGCGAGGTTCTGCTGTGTGGTCTTGGCGTCGACGACGCAGATGAAGTCGAGTCCGTAGTACCGGCAGATCTGGGCGATACCGACTGCCAGGTTGCCGGAACTCGACTCGATCACGACCGAGCGCCCCGGGACGAGCCGGCCGTCCTGGATCCTGCTGAGCAGCATGCCCAGGGCCGAACGGTCCTTGACGCTTCCTCCCGGGTTGAACCTCTCAATCTTGGCGAAGACCCTGGAGCCCAGTCCAGGGAAGATCTTTCCCAGCTCCACCAACGGGGTTTCCCCAATGGCCGCCAGAATTCCGTCGAGCACGGGACGGCCCATATCGGGTGCCCTCCGCTGCTGAATCGTGTTGTCCCGGGGCCCGTCGCTGTCTTCCGCGTGCCACCGGCTGACCGCGACCAGCGTGCGGGGCGCCTCTATGCCGCACCTATCGCGCTTCCATGGCGAGGACTTCGCCGCAGGCTGCGCGCAGGCGTGACCCCCACGATCGTCCATGTGTGCCGGCCCCCGTCGGTCCGCGCACACCCGGCAGAACTGCCTGGGTGTGGGTGTCCTCGCGTCCGGACGCCGGACGCGGCAGCCCGGGCCGTCGGCCGGGGCACCGCATCACCATGGCACACCGCGCACGGCCGAAGGGGCGGGCCCGGGGCGCCCGCGGAGGCAACATGCTGCCACCGCAGCGTCCTGCCATCGAGGTCGCCTGACAGCCCTTCGAGGTGTCAGCAGACTTGTCGACTGGGGGCTTTCGGCCCTCCGCGCGCCATGTCGCCCAAGGCAAAGGAAACACCACCGTGAAGACCAAGGCTCACGCCGCAGCGGCTCTGACGCTCATGGCGCTTCTCTCCGGTTGCATGACGGACGAAGAGACCTCCGAGACCAACTCCTACACAGTGAAGGAGACCGTCTCGGCCCTGGACGTGGAGAGCAACGGCGGTCTCATCGAGCTGGTCGCGAGCGACCGCACGACCGTGCAGGTGACCGAGAAGTTCCGTTATTCGGGTGGCAAGCCGAAGACCGAGCACGCGGTGAGCGGCTCCACGCTCACCCTGAAGACCCCCGGCTGCTCGTCGGACTCCTCGCCCTGCGAGGTGTCGTACCGGCTGGAGGTGCCCCGGACACTTTCCGTGACCCTCGCCTCCGAGGGCGGCGCCGTCGAGGTCACCGCTCTGGCCGGGAACCTCACCGTCGACACCGACGGCGGAAGCGCGGACGCCGCGTTCTCCGCCGCGCCCGACACCGCCGACGTACGCACCAGCGGCGGAGACCTCAGCCTGCGGCTGCCCGGCGGCCCCTACGCCGTCGACGCCGACGCCGACGGCGGCACGGAGAAGGTGACCGTCAAGACGGACCCCGCCTCCGCCCGCAAGGTGACCGCCAAGTCCGGCGGCGGAGACATCACCATCGGCTCCTGAACGCACACCCTCCGCCGGAAGCCCGGCCTCCGTCCACGGCCGACCGGGCTACGCGCCATCGACGCGAACGCCGACGGCGGCCGGCGGAGGGGAGACCGTCACCCCTCCCGCGGAGGTCCGGCCTCTGCCGGAGGGGTGCGGAGTCAGGCCACTTCGCCGCGCTCGCTGACCAGCCGCCGGTGCGGTCGGCCGGTCCGGTCGAGCGCCGTGTGCTGTTCCCGGCCCGTCTCGCACCGCGCGGCCTGCTCCAGACCGAAGGTGCGGACCAGCCGGTGCATGCGGTAGCCGCGGTTCTCGCCGTCGACGGGCTGCAGCAGGTGATCGTCGACCAGCAGTTCCACCAGGTCCTGCGCCGCGTCCAGGGGCAGGTCGAGCAGCAGCGACGCCGTACGGGCGGTGAAGGCGGGAACGTCGGGCCTGGCCAACAGGCGCAGCGCGCGCTGGGCGGGCTCGGTCAGCCGGCGGTAGCTGGCCTCCAGGGCGTCGCGCACCCGCAGATCGGCGAGGCACAACTCGTCCAGACCGCGCCTCGGGTCGGCGAGCCGGTCGGCCAGCCCGCGCGGTGTCCAGTGCGGCCGGGCGGCCAGCCGTGATCCGGCGATCCGTACCGCCAGCGGCAGCCCCCCGCAGGCCTCCGCGAGCTCTTCGGCCGACTGCGGATCGGCACCGATCCGCTCCTCGCCGACCGTGCTGCGCAACAGCGCGGCCGCCTCGGACCGGGTGAAGGTGCCGAGCACGATGGGGCGTACGCCTTCCAGGGCGGTCAGCTGACTGCGGCCGGTGACCAGGACGCCGCAGCCGGGAGCGGCGGGTACCAGGGGCCGCACCTGCCAGGCGCCCGCGGCGTCGTCCAGCAGGATCAGGCAGCGCCGGTCGGCGAGCGTACTGCGGTACAACCGGGTGCGTTCGCCGAGGCCGGCCGGCATGTCCCGGCTGTCGACGCCCAGCGCCCGCAGGAGGTCGGCGAGGGCGTCGGCGGGGTCCAGCGGAGTCGTCGAGGTACCGCGCAGATCGACACAGAGCTGGCCGTCGGAGTAGTCGTCGACGAGCTGGTGCGCGACGTGCAGCGCGAGCGAGGTCTTGCCCACACCCGGCATGCCGACGACGACGCCCACGGCCGGAGTCCCGGCGCCCTGCCGGCCGGCGAGCTGGGTCCGCAGCCGTATGACCTCCTGCTCCCGGCCGGTGAAGTCCGGGAGCGCGGGCGGCAGTTCGGCGGGCGACGCGGGAGCGGGCCGGGGTTCCTCGTCCCGGGTGGCCACCGTGGTGGGCGTGGCCAGGACGGGGGCGGCGGAGAGGATCGACTGGTACAGCCGCTGCAGCGACGGAGTGGGGTCGATGCCCAGTTCGTCTGCCAGGGTCCGGCGGCAGTCGTGGTAGACGGTGAGCGCGTCCGCCTGCCGGCCGCACCGGTACAGGGCGGTCATGAGGTGGCCGCACAGTTGCTCGCGGAGCGGGTGGGAGGCGGCCAGGCCGATCAGCTCGGAGACGAGTTCGGCCTCCCGCCCGAGAGCGAAGTCGGCCTCGATACGCCGTTCCAGGACGGTGAGGCGCATCTCCTCCAGCCGGCCCCGCTCGGCCTCGGCCAGAAACTCGGTCACCCCGCCCAGTACCGGTCCGCGCCAGACGGCCAGCGCCTGGCGCAGCAGATGCGCGGCGCTGTCGGCGTCGCCCGCGGCCAGTGCGTCACGGCCGAGCGCGGCGAAGTGCTCGAACTCGGCCACATCCGTGTCCCAGGTGCCCGCCTCCCGCGTACCGTCCGGCACCCGCAGGAGATAGCCGGGCCGCTGCCTGGCCACCTCGGCGTGGTCGCCGAGCAGTTGGCGCAGCCGCGACATGTACGTCTGTATCTGCGCGGCCGACGTCGCGGGTGGGGCTTCACCCCACAGCAGGGCGGACAGCCGGGAGTCGGGGACGACCCTGCCCCGTGCGAGGACCAGCGCGGCGAGGGCGGTTCTCAGCTTGGATCCGCTGAGGGCGACCTTGTGATGGGGAGTCGTCCATGCTTCGACCGAACCCAGGACCAGGAATCTCATGTTCTCCCTCTGATCGCATGCGCAAGAGGGGTGCATCCCCACTGAGGACGCCCGCCTGCTGTGGCTTGGTGCGTACTGGCTCGTGGAGCGGGAACCGACCCTGTGGGGAAGGCGGTTGCTCCGTGGGCGGCAGGCGGTGGGGGAGACACCTGTCGAAGGGCCGGGGACGGCGGGCACGGCGTGGCGGCCGTGCGCCGTCGGTGGTGAAAGTCGTTCGAGTGGGCCGGTTCGGTCGGGCCGGTTCAGTCGCGCCCGTATCGGTCCAGCTCGTGGAAGAAGCCGTCGACAACGGCCAGTTCGCCGCGTCGCTGGATCTCCTCGTACACGAACCCGCCGACCGCGAGGTCGAGGACGCCGAGGCCGAACGGGGAGAAGACCAGCGGCCGGTCGTCGGGCAGGACGGCCTCGCCGGCCAGCACCTCGGGCAGTGTGGCGTGTACGAAGTCCCGGTGGCCGACGCGCTGTTCGGCGAGGTGGGGTGAGGTGTCCGCCTTCAGACAGTGTTCGACGTCGTCGACGACGTTCGTGGCGGACAGAATGATCTCCGGCGACAGGTCGCGCAGCGACACGTGCAGCACCAGGGGGTTGTGGGCGAACGACGACGGGTCCGTGATGTGCGGTGCGGCCGCGACGGTGGCGAACACCACCAGGTCGCAGGAGCGGATCAGGTCCTCGGCCCGGTCGTGCACGGTGACGCGGCCGGCGCCGCCGGTGCGGCCGAGGTAGGAGCTGAAGCCGGCGGCGGACTCCGCCGCCACGTCGTACACCCCGGTCTCCTCGAAGGACCATCCGGTGCCCGTGAGATAGGTGTGGATGTAACGCGCGATCAGTCCGGTGCCGATGAAGCCGACCCGCGTGGGGCGGTGGCGGTCACGGGTGAGGACGTCGGCCGCCAGGGCCGCGGAGGCGGCGGTGCGGGTGGCACTGACGATGGAGCTTTCCAGACAGGCGAAGGGGTAGCCGGTGTCGTAGTCGTTGAGGACGAGCACCGCGGAGGCCCGGGGCAGACCCTCCGCCACGTTGCCGGGGAAGCTGGAGATCCACTTCATGCCGTCCAGCCGCATCCGGCCGCCGAGGGAACCCGGCAGAGCGATGATCCGTGAGGTGGGACGGTCCTGGAAGCGGAGGAAGTAGGACGGGGGATTGACGGTCTGCCCGGCTCCGTGCAGCCGGTAGGTCTCCTCGACCAGTTCGACGATCTTCTTCTCCTGGCCGCGCAGTGCGTCATGCACCTGAGCGCCGGAGATGACGGCGAACGACGGTTCCGCCACGCCTTTGGACATCCAGGACTCCCCCCAAAGCCTCACCTGAAGTGAGGCACACCAGGTCACGTCGAGGGGTGGTCCCGATACTGGTCAGTTCCGCTCAAATACCGTTCAGAAACGGTCAATCGAACTCGCGAACTACCAGGACTCCCCCGTCAGTCAGAATCCTGCCGTCCTGGCACTGAACTGTCAGCCGCTCAGGCTGTCAGCCTCCTGCAATGACAGGACGATGCCAATGTGATCTCCGGTGCGTTTCAGAGCGCCTGAGGCGCCTGGGAAACCGGCCACAACTCGCTGTACAGCCGGCTGTCCGCGGTCGTGACGGTGACCCCGCGATAGTTGCCCGCCGTCTCGGCGAGCCAGAAGCCGGGGCCGAGGCGCGTGGCCAGAACTGTGCGCGGGGCGCCGCCCTGGGCCTCGCCGACGAACTCGGCACAGACGCTGAACTCGTCGGCACACAGCCGCCCCCAGGCCAGCGACCACGGTCGCTCGCCGCGCCTGCCGTGGAGGGCCCCGGCCAGCACGCGCCCGGAGCCGGCCCGGGCCGGGGTCAGCGCCACCGGTTCGTCGTTCGCCAGCAGCACCAGAGACGCACGGCCCTCGGACGCCGGGTTCGCAACCAGGCGGACCACGATGCCGCTGTTCGCCAGCACCAGTTCGCCACCGGCTCCCGGCGGGCGGACCCGGCCCGCCGGGAGCGGTGCGGGCCCGGCTGCCGGATCGGCGGCCACCGCCAGGGCCGCCGTCGGAATCTGGGTCGTTACGACGTTCCGGAGCATGGCAGTTGTCCTTCCAGCGGGGGTGGAGGTACGGGGCTGCGGACCGAGCCCCTACGTACGCGGAGCGGGGCGGCGCCGAGTCACTCGACGTCCTTGAGGACCCGCTCGACGGATTTCACCCGGTCGCTCATGTCGTTGAGCTGGAGGCGCACCTCGACCAGCTCGCGCTCCATGTCCTGCTGGGCCATCACCGCCTTCTCCGCGATGCTCTTGAAATCGCTCTCCCTGGACATCGTGGTCTTGGCCCGCCATACCGCGATCGTCGGCCAGATCACCAGCATCGCGCACACGAGGATGAATCCCATGGACCCGAAGGACCAGATCATGCCGTCACTGTCGGCGGCCATCTGCACGGGGCTCATTTACGGTCTCCTTGGCTTTGGTCAACGGTGAGAGAGAGCGCAGCCGCTGCGAGGGCCTCAGGTGTGAGGTGCAGCGAGAACGGCTCGATGTCGTAGTACTTCATGGCTTTGCCGTCCTCGGACAGCTCGAGCCTCGAGGTGACAAGCCCTGCTGCTTCCAGCTTGCGCAGGTGGACCTGGAGCAGCGCACGACTGATCCCCAGTTCGCGCGCCAGCCGGCTCACATAGTCCTGGCCGCCCGCCAGGGCGGCCAGGATGCGCACCCGGTGCGGGTTGGCGAGCGTGGCCAGGATCTGCACCAGTCGATCACCCGTCACTTCGGAAAGCTCCATGCCCCTCCTCTATCTGCAAACAAATCCTTGCAGGTGCCATGACGAGTTGTCAACCGCCTTGCAAAGTAGGCACATGCAACAGCTTCGCCCGCCCTGAGCGGAGAACGACTCCGCACAACGCCGCTGTCGACAAAAGGGACTTGCCGTCGCGGCCATTGCATGCGATCGATGCCGTCACCGGCCGACAGTTCCGTGGGAGTCCGCCCCGCCTGCGATCACGCCGGAAATGGAAGAGATTTTCCGTTGACGGGTCTGCTACGCGCCCGACATGCCGGTGCAACACCCGGGCCCTTAGCTGACGCATCAACCGTCCGGCACGACGCCGGGAGGGGATGGGGCACGGCAAGAAGGAGCAGGACATGACGGCCACGGACAGCGCGGACGCGGACAGAACCGCCACCCCGCCCGGGTACTCCCCCCGTCTCTACAACGCGGACCTCGCCCCCGCCACCGAACGCAAGTGGGGCGCCTTCAGCATCTTCAACGTCTGGACCTCGGACGTGCACAGTCTGTACGGCTACTTCCTGGCCGCCAGCCTGTTCCTCGTCGCGGGCAACACCTTCAAGTTCCTCATCGGCATCGGTGTGGGCTCGCTGATCATCTACTGGCTGATGACCCTCATCGGCAAGGCGGGCGTCAAGACGGGTGTCCCCTACCCGGTCCTCGCCCGCGCCTCGTTCGGCACCTTCGGCGCCAACGTCCCGGCTCTCGTACGGGCCGTGGTCGCCACCTTCTGGTACGGCGCCCAGACCAGCGCCGCCGCCGGCGCCATCGTCGCCTTCCTCGTCCGCTACGACGGCCCCGAGAACCTGCACGAGACAACCCGGCTCTTCGACCACAGCGGCCTCGAAGTGCTGTGCTACCTCGGCGTCTGGGCCGCCCAACTGCTCATCATCAGCAAGGGGATGGAAACGGTCCGCCGTTTCCAGGACTTCGCCGGCCCGGCGGTCTGGCTGATGATGCTGATCCTGGCGATCGCGCTGTCAGTGAAGGCCGGGGTGCTGTCCTTCTCCGTCGACATGCCGGCCAAGGACCTGGCCGCGCTCGCCAAGAGCGCCACCGGACTCGATGTCTCCCCGGGCTCGTTCGCCGCGATCGCGGCGATAGCCGCCACCTGGGTCACCTACTTCGCCGCCCTGTTCCTCAACTTCGGCGACTTCGCACGCTTCACCCCCGACGAGAAGGCCCTGAAGAAGGGCAACATCTGGGGACTGCCCGTCAACCTGATCCTCTTCTCCCTCGTCGCGGCCATCACCACGGCCGCCGCCAGCAAGGTGTACGGGGAGGTCATCCTCGAACCGGCCGAGATCTCCGCCAAGTTCGACAGCGCGTTCCTCGTCCTGCTCGCCGCCCTGACCTTCGCCGTGGCGACCCTCGGCATCAACGTCGTCGCCAACTTCGTCAGCCCCGCCTTCGACTTCGCCAATGTGGCCCCGAAGTACGTGACCTTCCGGCGGGGCGGCCTCATCGCCGCCTTCATCGCGCTGCTGCTCTACCCGCTCCACCCCTGGGACAACGCCCCCAGCTTCGTCAACGCCATCGGCTCGACGATGGGCCCCATCTTCGGTGTGATCGTCGTCGACTACTACCTCATCCGGAAGACACAGCTGAACGTGCCCGCCCTGTACGACGAAGGCGGGGAGTTCCGCTTCCAGGGCGGCTGGAACGTACGGGCGTTCGCCGCCGCGGCGGTGGCCGCCGTCTTCTCCAGCATCCTCCCCGTCTACGGACCGTCCGGATACGGGGCGACGCTGGGTCCGTACTCCTGGTTCATCGGAGTCGTCGTGGCCGGGGTCCTGTACTTCGCGTTCAGCGGGGGCAAGAGCCCCCTCGCAGCGAGGACGGCGGCAACGGAGACGCCAAAGGCAACAGAGGCAACAGAGGCATAAGAGTCAGCTACTTCCAAGCGCGGTCAGTGGAACAGCACCGTGAGCAGGTCGTCGCCGATGCGGCGTACCCGTTCCAGGTTCAGCTGGTAGTAGGCACGCCGGCCGTCGCGCTCGACCGTGACGAGGCCGGCGTCGCGCAGCCGGGCGAGGTGGCGGGAGACCTGGGGCAGGGACATGCCACTGCGGGTGGCCAGTTCGGAGGGTGTGAGCGGTTCCCGGGCGATGGCGCGCGCGATGCGCTGCCGGCCCGGGTCGCACAGCACTTCGAGCCGGCGCTGCACCACCGCGTGGCCGGGCTGGTCGTCGCGCTCCAGGAGCAGGGGGTACTGGACGACCGCCACGAAGCCGGGCTCGTGCTTCACCAGCAGGTGAGGGCGGCCGAAGGCCGACGGCACGACGAGTACCGGGGTGGTGGCGACGTTCACGATCCCGTGGTGGAACTTGTCGAAGACCACGCGCGGCGGCTCGGAGCGGTACGAGGCCGTGGGATCCAGGCCGGCCAGCGTCCTGCTGGGGCCGTCGCGATCGAGGGAGGCCCGCAGCTGCGGTAGCCGGCCGCCGATCGCCCGGGCCGCCCGCGCCAGGTCCGGCTCCAGGGCCCGGGCCGCCTGGGCCAGGAGATCGAGCAGATCCGCGCGCAGGGAGTCCGGCGCGTCGAGGAGCCGGTGGGCAAGCTCGGCGCGGGCGGTCGAGCGCCGCTCCGCCGCGGCCAGCAGACCCTCGCGTTGTGTGCGGTCGGACAGCACTCGGTCGAGCGGAGTGCCGGAGTTGCCTCCTCGGATCGCGTATCCGGTGAGCTCCGCGAAGAGCGGGGGCGGCAGGTCCGCGATGTCGGCGAGTTCCGCGTCGAGCGGCCTGTCTCCGGCGGCGCTCAGCGGGAGCAGGTAGCGGGCCCGGTACGAGGCCCACAGCGGTGCCCAGCCCCTGATGCGTCGCCGCAGACCGGGAGTGAGCGCGGAGGCGGGTGCCGCCGTGTCGGGCGCGGACGCGCCGTTTCCGGACACCCCGCTTACGGACGCGTCGGTTTCGAGGCCGCGGGCCCAGCGGATCGCGTGGGGATGGTGCTCGGCCTCCGTGTAGGCGTGCAGCGCGGCGGTCAGCTCGGCGAGTGGTGAGGCATCCGCGGACACACACGAGGGGTCGGCGCCGGCGAGTGAGAGGACGACGCTCATGGTCACCTCCGGCCCGTCGGGAGTGTCGGTTACCGCGACCGCGGCAAGCATCGTGGGTGGAGTGTCCGGCACGGCCTACGGTTCCGGCAACCCGAAAGCGACCTCCCGGAGTTGCCGTGAAAGCTTGTGTCCCCGCAGACCTCCACGCCGCCGTACGCGAGCGTCGGTCCGCGCTCGAGCAACTCAGTCTCGATCTGCACGAGACGCCGGAGACCCGGTTCGAGGAGCACTACGCCGTCGAACAGCTCGCAGGCCGGCTCGCCGCCGCGGGCTTCGAGGTGGACAAGGGCGTGGCAGGCCTGCCGACGGCCTTCACGGCCACCCACCGGGGACCGTCGGACGGCCCGACGGTCGCGGTGCTGCTGGAGTACGACGCGCTGCCGGGCATCGGTCACGCCTGCGGCCACAACCTCATAGCGGCCGGCGGGCTGACCGCCGCACTCGCCGTGGCCGCCACGCGACCGGATCACCCCGGCACAGTGAAGGTGATCGGCACACCCGGGGAGGAGGGCGGCGGCGGCAAGATCCTGATGCTGGAGCGAGGCGTGTTCAGGGGTGTGGACGCGGCGGTGATGTTCCATCCGGCCGACCGCAGCCTGCGGGCCCGGCACGCGCTCGCCGCCAGCCATCTGCGGCTGGTCTTCCGCGGGGTCGCCGCGCACGCCGCCAAGGCGCCCTGGGACGGCCGCTCCGCAGCCGCCGCCGCCCAGCTGTTCCTCACGGCGGTCGACTCGATGCGCCAGTTCGTCCCGCCGACCGCACGGGTGCACGGCATCATCGCGCACGGCGGCGCGGCCCCCAACGTCGTGCCCGACCGCAGCGAGGTGGAGATCTTCGTACGCGAGGCCACCTCCGCCGCCCTGGACGCGCTGCTGCCACGGGTCCTCGCGGCCGCCGACGGGGCCGCGCTCGCGACCGGTACCAGCGTGGAGCCCACCGAGACAGCACCCCGCTACGCCGAGCGGAACAACAACATGGTGATGGCCGACCGGCTCGCCGCATACGCCGCCGGCCTCGGCCTGGCTCTGGAGCCACCGTCTCCGGCGAATCCGGCCGGCTCCTCGGACATCGGCAATGTCTCGATCGAGCTGCCCGTCATCCATCCTTATGTGCAGATCTGCCCCCGCGACACCCCGGGGCACTCGGTCCCGATGCGCGTTGCCGCCCGCAGTCCGCAGGCGCACGACGCGGTCGAGACGATCACGACCGCCATGGCCGCGCTGATTCTGGACCTGCTCGGCGACCCGGACCTCCTCGCCGCCGTCCGCGAGGAGTTCCACGCGTCCACGTCCCGCCCCGCTCATGGTCAGGAGTCGCGATGACACCTTCGTCCCCGATCCCCCTGGCGTCGAACGCCCTGGTCAACACGTTCTTCGACTGGGATCTCATCGCCAGGACCTTCCCCCGGCTGATCACCGAGGGACTGCTGAACACCCTGATCATCGCCGCGGGCGCGATCGTCCTCGGCGTCGCCATCGCCCTCCTGGCGGCGATGCTGCTGCTGTCGAACCGCTGGTGGGTGAGACTGCCCGCGCGGCTGTACGTCGACGTCTTCCGCGGCCTGCCGGTCATCATCACGGTGATGCTGGTCGGCGTGGGGCTGCCCGCCGCGGGGTTCCGTCCCTTCGGCACCGACCCGTTCGGCTACGCGATCCTGGCGATCGGCATCATCTCCGGCGCCTACACCGCGGAGATCTTCCGCTCCGGCATCCAGAGCGTCGACCCGGGCCAACTTCAGGCGGCCCGCAGCCTCGGCATGAGCTACCTCTCGGCGATGCGACTGGTCGTGGTGCCGCAGGGCATCCGCCGTGTACTGCCCGCGCTGGCCGGCCAGTTCGTCAAGGACATCAAGGAGAGCTCGCTGGTCTATCTCCTCGGCCTCGCCGCCGGGCAGCGCGAGCTGTACTTCATCGCGCAGGAGGAGGTCGCCCGGACCTACAACTCCTCTCCCCTGATCGCCGCGGGCCTGTGCTACCTCGCACTCACGATTCCCATGACCTACTTCGTGAACTACCTCGACAGGCGACTGCGCGAAGGCCCCCGCCCCGGGAACACCCCGGCGCTCACCGAGCCGGACCTGCCCAAGACCCCCGTCCCGGCCGCCGGAGGAGAGACTCGATGACCCCCGTGACCAAGGCCCCCGTCACCCCCGCCGCTCTGCAGGTCACCGGCCTCGGCAAGAGCTACGGCGAGAACACCGTGCTGCGCGACATCACTCTCGACGTCCAGCGTGGTGAGACGCTCTGTCTGATCGGTCCGTCCGGCTCGGGAAAGTCCACCCTCCTGAAGTGTCTCAACCTGTTGGAGGCTCCGGACGCCGGTGAGATCTGGCTCGGTGAGACCTGCCTGACCGCCCCGGGCGCCGACGTGGACGCCGCCCGCGCCCGCATCGGCATGGTCTTCCAGCACTTCAACCTCTTTCCGCACATGAGCGTCGAGCGCAACGTCACGCTCGCCCTGACCTCGGTCAAAGGCATGGGGCGCGAGCAGGCCCGGCACATCGCCCTGCGCCAGCTGGATGGAGTGGGCCTCGCCGCCTTTGCCGACCGGCGGCCGGCCCAGCTGTCCGGCGGGCAGCAGCAGCGCGTCGCCATCGCCCGTGCGCTGGCCATGGAGCCGGAACTGATGCTCTTCGACGAGGCCACCTCCGCGCTCGACCCCGAACTGGTCAAGGACGTGCTCGCCGTGATGCGGGATCTCGCATCGGCCGGCATGACCATGGCCGTCGTCACCCACGAAATGGGCTTCGCCCGGGAGGCCGCCGACCGCGTCGCCTTCATGTGCGACGGCCGCCTCGCCGAGATCGACACCCCCGACCGGATCTTCGAACGCGCCGACCACCCCCGGCTGCGCCAGTTCCTCTCCCAGGTCTTGTGAACGGTCTGTGACCGGCCCTAACCCGTCCTGTGACCGGTCCTGTGACCCGTCCTGTGACCGGCCCTAACCCGTCCTGTGCCCCGTCCTGTGACCGGTCCTGCGACCGGTCCTGTGAACTTCCCTCCCAGCAGAAAGCCCACGCCATGCACTCCGCCATGCACTCCGTCATGAACATCTCTTCCCGCAGATCGCTGCTGATCGGCGCCGCGGCCACCAGCCTGCTGCTCTCCCTCACCGCCTGCGGCGGGGACAGCGAGGCGGCGGGATCCGCGACCGCCCAGTACAAGCTGGTCCAGAACGGTGTGATCACCGCCGGCACTCAGGCCGAGCAGCCACCCTTCGCGGTCACCGACGCGGCCGGCAGGCCCAGCGGATTCGCCGTCGATCTGATGAACGAGGCCGCGAAGCGTCTCGGCGTGAAGGTCCAGTACAAGACCACGAACCTCCAGGGCATCCTCGCCGGTCTCTCGGCCGGGCAGTACGACATCGGCGTGGCCGGAGTCGGCGCCACCCCCGAACGCAAGAAGCAGGTCGCCTTCACCACCCCGTACTACTGGGGCTTCACCGACGTCGTGACGCTCAAGAGCGGCAAGCAGACCAAACTGCCGGACTTCCGCGGCAAGCGGGTGGGCGCCGTCAGCGGTTCCGTCCAGGAGACCTTCGTCAACCGCGAGATGCCCGGAGCGCGTCTGGTGAAGTTCAAGGACCAGACCGCACTGATCACACAGTTGCTCTCCGGAGGAGTCGAGGCAATCGTCCTCGGCGGCGCCGACGCTGACGAGTACGCCAAGAAACAACCCATACGCATCGCCGTCGAAGTGGACAGCCTCCAGGGCAGCGCCTTCCCCCTGCGCAAGGACGGCGATCCGAAGCTCCTGAAGGACCTCGACACCCAGATCGACGCGATGATCGACGACGGCACCTACATCAAGCTGTACAAGAAGTACTTCCACGACCCGATCGCCACCGACCTGATCAAGGAACGGCCGAACCTCGCAAGCCAGGTCGTGAACACCGACCTGGAACCCACTCAGCGTTGACCCGGCCTTGGGGGCGCATCCGGGAATCGAGCGCCCCAGGTTTCCTCCTCCAGGAGGAGCCCGTTGGCCAGACAGCTGATGGTTCGGTACCAGCCGGTCAGTACGAGGAGTTCGAGTAGCTGAGCGTCCTCGTAGTGAACGCGCAGGGCATCCCAGGCGGACTGCGAGAGCTGGGCCGTGTCGTGCAGTTCGTCGACTGCGTCGATCAGTGCGGCATGGCGTGGCGGCCATGTCGCACTGGCTGCCGTATCGGTTTCGGTGGTTGCCCGTAGCTGTTCCGGGCTGAGTCCGGCCTGCTGGGCGAGAGTCGCGGCGTGCACGCCCCATTCGTAGGCACAGCCGGCACGCGCGGTCACGCGGGCGATGACGATCTCGCGGTCGATGGCCGGGAGGAGTCCATGGCCCAGCAGCCCGGCGCCCAGGGAGAACATGCGTGAGGCCAGTTCCGGGTTGCGGTGGAGTACTCGGAACAGTGCGAGTGGCTCGTGCGGCACGTCGGGAGGCATCCACCGGCGGAGTGCCTGGTCGACGGAGGCAGGGTACGGCGGATGGAGCGGTTCGATGCGCGGCATGTGGCACCTCCTGCTTCGATTTTCGAATCACTATGATGCTTCGAGAACCGAAGCGCAAGGAGTGGGCAAGGAGTGGGCATGGAAGCCAGAGCGCCACGGCCGGGTGTGCCGGTACGAGGGTCCGAGTCGGGTCGACCCGTCATGGCGGCACTCGACCTGCTCGGACGACGCTGGACGATGCGCATTCTGTGGGAACTGAGCCAAGCCCCGGCCGGCTTCCGGGAATTGCAGCGCCGATGCGAGCGCATGTCCTCCAGCGTGCTCACCACCAGGCTCGACGAGCTGACCGGCGCCTGCCTGCTCACCCTGCAGACAGACGGCTACCACCTCACCCAGCTCGGCCAGGACCTCGTCGAGGCGCTGAGCCCGCTGGACGCCTGGAGCCGACGATGGGCCAAGGCGACGGGCAACGTCACGACCGGAGGCTCCGAGGGCTTGAAATGATCCCAGCGTGGCTGGTCCCCGACGATCATTTACGGGACAGCCCTCAGCCGGTCGCCGCTTCGGCGAACTGGTTGGTGTCGAAAAGCTCGTTGATGTGGCCGCCGAGCTCGGACCAGTGCTGTCCGGAGAGTTCGGCGGCTGCGCGGGCGTCGCCGCCGGCGCAGACGGTGATGAGTTCGTCGTGGTGCTCGATGGTGTTGCGGCCGCCGAGCAGCGTGGAGAACTTGCGGTAGAGGATGCGGTGGATCTGCGGGTGGAGCTGCTCGACGATCCGGCTGAGTACGGGATTGTCCGCGGCCGCGATGGGGACGGCGTGGAAACGGTCGTCGGCGGCGAGCGCGGCGGTGGTGTCGTTGGCGGCGACGGCCCGCTCGAAGTCGCGGTTGGCCTCGCGCATGCGCTCCAGGTCCTGCTCGGTCATGACCGGAACCGCTGTCTCGATGGCGAGTTGGTCGAGGGAGCGCAGGACGGCGAGGGTCTTTTCGACGTCGCGGCGGTTGAGGGTGGTGATACGGGTGTAGACGCCGGGCTTGGCCTCGACCAGGCCGATGTCGGCGAGCCGGGCGAGCGCCTCGCGCACCGGGGTGCGGCTGAGGCCGAGGCGCTCGGCGAGCTCACCGTCCTTGACCTTCTCGCCGGGGACGAGTTCGCCCCGCACGATGGAGTCACGCAGGCGGTCGAAGACCTCGTCACTGAGGAGGCGGCGCGAGACAGGGCTGTCGAGTGACATATTGCGTACGGTACATCGCTCCTCCATCCGCTCCCTGTCCGGCTCTGCCTTGCGTCATGGCCCGGTTCACCGTCGTGGCCCGGCGGACCAGGGCCTTGGCCAGGACGAGCGCCGGGTCGATGACGGGGACGTGCACGGCGTCGGCGGGCAGGCCGAGGGGGATCTCCGTGCAGCCGGCGATCACCGCTTGCGCGCCCTGATCGGTCAGGGCCTGTGCGGCACGGGACAGGAGCGCGGTCGTCGTGTCGTCGTGAGTGCCCGCCTTCACCGCGCGGATGGCGGTCATGACCTCGTGGTCCTGGCTGCCGGCGTCGGGCAGTACGAGGCGGATACCGAAGCGGTCCAGCCACTCCTGGTAGAGGCAGGCACGGACGGTACCGGTGGTGGCGAGCAGTCCGGCGGTGTGGATACGAGGGGTCAACTCGCCGAGGTGCCGGGCGACTTCGCCGATCATGTGGACTATGGGCAGGCCGACGTGGTCGGCGATGCGCGGGACGAAGGCGTGCGCGGTGTTGCAGGGGATGGCGATGACGGTGGCGCCGGCCTCGCGCAGCACGCGACTGCCCGCCAGGAGCCAGGGGGTGGGATCGGGTCCGTCGCCCAGCAGGGCCTCGGTGCGGTCGGGGATGGTGGGGTCGGACCAGATGACCGTACGCAGGTGGTCCTGGTCGCTGGAGCCGGGGGTGATCGCGACGAGCTTGGCGTAGAAGTCGGCGGTGGCGGCCGGGCCCATGCCGCCGAGGATGCCGATGATCTCCGTACCGGTGGAGGTGCTCACTGTGCGGGTTCCTTCTCCAGGACGGTGACCCGGTGCTCGGCCGGGGTTTCGTGACGGCCGCGTTTGGCTTCGCGCCGGTTCTCGGAGCTGTCGACGACGGCGGCGGCGAGCGAGTTGCCGATGACGTTCACGCCGGTGCGGGCCATGTCGACGATGAAGTCCACGCCTAGGAGCAGGGCGATGCCTTCGGCGGGCAGGCCGATGGAGTTGCCGGCGGCGATGAGGACGACGATGGAGGCTGAGGCGACGCCGGCCATGCCTTTGGAGAGGATCACCAGGACGCCGACCATGAGCAGCAGGGCGGGCAGTGAGGTGTCCGCGCCGTAGGCGTTGGCGAGGAAGACCAGGGCTGCCGCCTGGTAGAGGACGGAGCCGTCGGTGTTGAAGGAGTAGCCGAGGGGGACCACGAAGGAGGTCGTCGACCGGCTGACGCCGAATGCTTCCAGCTTGCCCATCAGCGGGGCCAGCACGGATTCGGAGCTGCGGGTGACGAAGGCGATTCCGGCCAGCCCGCCGATGGACTTGAGCAGTTCGACGTACCGGATGCGGTAGAGCGCGGCGATCAGCGGGAACAGCACGCCGACGACGACGGCCAGACCCGCGTACACGACGGCGATGAAGCCCAACAGGCTGCGCAGGTTGCCGAAGCCGTAGTAGGCGACGTCGTACGAGATGAAGCCGAGCACACCCAGTGGCGCGACGCGGATGACGTAGCCGACGACCTTGAACATCACCGCGGCGACGGACTCCAGGACGGCGGCGAAGGGCGTGGACTTCTCCCCGATCGCGGCCATGGCGACGCCCACGAGAAGAGCGAAGACGATCGCGCCGAGCAGGTTGCCCTCGCCGAACGCGGCGAAGATGTTTTTCGGTACGGCGTGCAGGACCAGCTCGTGGAAGTCGATGCCCTGGCTCATGCCATCCAGGTCCTTGGCGTCGGCCCCCTCGACGGGGGCGCCCTTGCCGATGCCCGTGAGCTTGGCCAGGCCCACCGCGATCAGCAGGATGACGGTGGTGACGAGCTCGAAGTAGAGGATGGCCTTGCCGGCGATCCGGCCGACCTTCTTGACCGACTCCATGCGGGCGATGCCCAGCACGATGAGCGGGAAGACCAGGGGCAGGACGACGACCTGCACCAGGTTCAGGAACACGTCTCCGAGGATCTTCATCTGCTCGCCCGCGGACGGGGCGAGGGATCCGATGAGGGCGCCGAGTCCCACGGCGAGGATCGACTGGATGCCGATCGGCATCTTCAGACAGCGTCGCCAGAATCGTGAACGCCGGGACGGTGGGGTGTCTGTGCTGGTGGGAGCGGGGTGAGTGGTGTCCATGAAGTCTCCTGCCATATGCAATATATTGCGTTCTGCGTGTTGGTCGGCAACACTGAGGCCGGAAGCGGTGACCTGTCAAGGGGTCCGCACGGACGAGGAGCAACGGATGGCGCAGCAGACGACGAAGGCCACCCGCATCGAGCACGACCTGGTGGGAGACAAGGAGGTCCCCGCCGACGCCTACTACGGCGTGCACACCGTGCGGGCCGTGGAGAACTTCGCGATCACCGGGTCGACCATCGCCCGGTTCCCCGACCTGATCGCCGCACTGGCCGCGGTCAAACAGGCCGCCGCGCAGGCCAACCGCGACCTCGGCCTGCTGCCTCCGGACATCGCCGCAGCGGTCATCAGCGCGTGCGAGGAGATCGGCTCAGGACGGCTGCACGAGCAGTTCGTCGTCGACCCCGTCCAGGGCGGGGCCGGCACCTCGACGAACATGAACGCCAACGAGGTCATCGCCAACCGGGCCCTGGAGATCCTCGGCCACCCCCGCGGCTTCTACGACGTGATCCACCCCTTGGACCACGTCAACCTCGGCCAGAGCACCAACGACGTCTACCCCACCGCCGTGCGTCTCGCCCTGGTCACCTCGCTGCACCGGCTCGACGGCTCGCTGGGGGCGCTGGCCGCGGCGTTCACCGAGAAGGCGACGGAGTTCGGCGACGTACTGAAGATGGGCCGCACTCAACTCCAGGACGCCGTTCCCATGACACTGGGCCAGGAATTCACCACGTACGCCGTCATGATCGAGGAGGACCGCCTGCGCCTCACCGAGGCCGCCGCCCTGCTGCTGGAGTCCAACCTCGGCGGTACCGCGATCGGCACCGGCATCAACGGCCACCCCCGCTACGCCGAACTCGCCTGCACCTACCTCGCCGAGATCAGCGGCGAACCCGTCCGGCCCGCGGGCGACTTCATCGAGGCCACCCAGGACTGCGGCGCCTTCGTCCAGCTCTCCGGCGTTCTCAAGCGCGTCGCCGTGAAGCTCTCCAAGACCTGCAACGACCTGCGCCTGACCTCCTCCGGCCCCACCGCCGGGCTCGGCGAGATCAACCTGCCGCCGGTACAGGCGGGTTCGTCGATCATGCCCGGCAAGGTCAACCCGGTGATCCCCGAGGTCGTCAACCAGGTCGCCTTCGAGGTCATCGGCAACGACCTGACCGTCACCATGGCCGCCGAGGCCGGACAGCTCCAGCTCAACGCCTTCGAACCCGTCATCGCCTACAGCCTGCTGCGCTCCCTGACCCACCTGCGCGCCGCCTGCGACACCCTGGCCACCCGCTGTGTCCCGGGCATCACCGCCAACCGCGACCACCTCCACGACAGCGTCCACCGCTCCATCGGCCTCGTCACCGCGCTCGCCCCGCACATCGGCTACACCGCCTGCACCGCCCTCGCCCGCCGGGTCCTGGCCACCGGCCGCCCCATCAAGGACCTCGCCGCCGAAGCCGGTCTGCTCACCGCCGACCAACTGGACACGATCCTGCGGCCCGCGAACCTCATCGGGCACCCCGCGCAGCCCTCGGCGACAGCCGCTCCGTGACACGACGCGCTGCCCGTGCGGAGGCGACGCGCGCGATGTGACCATCGTCGCTCTGGTGGGGTCGCGGTGCGTTCACCGGCGCCCCGACCGTTGGCGACGACGGCCGCGGCACATGTCCCATCGACGGACGTCACGGCGCTGCGGCCGGAAGTGCCGGCAGGAACACCGTGCCCGCGCAGTGCAATATCTGTGCTCGTGAAGTGAGAAATAGATACCGCACACGGTGCGTATTCCCCGGCCGCCGACCTGATGGGGATTATCGACCGTGCAGGGCTGATCGCGCCGTGCTAATGTCGATCTCAGTTGCAGGTGTGGTTGCCAGAAGGTTCATTTCCGACGGCGTAAGCATCACGGCGACACGGAATCCGCACACGGCGAATTCCTGACACCGTCTCCGAAGGAGAAATGAAATGGCTACTGGCACCGTGAAGTGGTTCAACGCGGAAAAGGGCTTCGGCTTCATCGAGCAGGACGGCGGCGGCGCCGACGTCTTCGCCCACTACTCGAACATCGCCGCCCAGGGCTTCCGCGAGCTGCTGGAAGGCCAGAAGGTGTCCTTCGACATCGCACAGGGCCAGAAGGGCCCGACGGCCGAGAACATCGTTCCCGCCTGACAACCGGCGCGGACACGCATACTTCGCAGCTGGGGCCCGCACCTTGGGGTGCGGGCCCCAGCTCGCTGCATTTCTGGGCGCAGCCCACATCGTCTTTGGCTCGTTCTCGCGATTCTCTGCGCCGCTCATGTGCTGCGGGAATTTCTTGGTACGCGCCGTATCAAGGAAGGTTCCGCATGAATCGCACACGCACAAATCCCACATACAACCGCTTCGGTGGAGGCACAGCCGCCAACCGCTCCGGTGTTCCGCGCCGTTCCAAAAGTTACGGCGGCCGACAGGCCGTACAGGGCGAGTTCGCGCTGCCGAAGACGATGACGCCCGCGCTGCCCGCCGTCGAGTCGTTCGCCGATCTCGCCATGCCGGCGCGGCTGCTGGCCGCGCTCGGCCACGAAGGCGTGACCGTGCCGTTCCCGATCCAGGCGGCGACCCTGCCGAACTCCTTGGCCGGTCGTGACGTACTCGGCCGTGGCCGCACCGGTTCGGGCAAGACCCTCGCCTTCGGACTCGCCCTGCTGGCCCGTACAGCGGGGCGGCGCGCCGAACCACGGCAGCCGCTCGCCCTCGTCCTCGTCCCCACCCGTGAGCTGGCCCAGCAGGTCACCGACGCACTCACTCCGTACGCCCGCTCCGTGGGTCTGCGGCTGGCCACCGTGGTCGGCGGGATGTCCATCGGCAGGCAGGCCGGTGCGCTGCGCGCCGGGGCCGAGGTGGTCGTCGCAACGCCCGGGCGGCTCAAGGACCTCATCGACCGGGGCAACTGCCGGCTCAACGACGTCGCCATCACGGTCCTCGACGAGGCAGACCAGATGACCGACATGGGCTTCATGCCCCAGGTCACCGCCCTGCTCGACCAAGTACGTCCGGGCGGGCAGCGGATGCTCTTCTCGGCCACCCTGGACCGCAACGTCGATCTGCTGGTCCGCCGCTACCTGACCGACCCTGTGGTGCACTCCGTCGACCCGTCGGCGGGTGCGGTCACCACGATGGAGCACCACGTACTCCACGTGCACGACGCCGACAAGCACCGGACGACCACCGAGATCGCGGCCCGCGACGGCCGGGTGCTCATGTTCCTGGACACCAAGCACGCGGTGGACCGGCTGACCAAACATCTTCTGAGCAGCGGCGTCCGCGCCGCGGCCCTGCACGGGGGCAAGTCCCAGCCGCAGCGCACGCGGACGCTCGCCCAGTTCAAGAGCGGGCACGTGACGGTACTGGTGGCGACCAACGTGGCGGCGCGCGGCATCCACGTCGACAACCTCGACCTGGTCGTCAACGTGGATCCGCCCAGCGACCACAAGGACTACCTGCACCGCGGCGGCCGTACGGCCCGCGCCGGTGAGTCCGGCAGCGTGGTCACCCTGGTGACCCCGGCCCAGCGCCGCGGCATGAGCCGGCTGATGGCCTCGGCCGGCATCACCCCCCGGATCGCCCTGGTGCGCTCGGGTGAGGCGGAGCTGAGCCGCATCACCGGTGCTCAGGCCCCGTCCGGTGTCCCGGTCGTCATCACCGCCCCGGTCGTGGAACGTCCCCGCCGCGCGTCCTCTTCGTCCCGGGGCCGCCGGGGCGGCACAGGCCATGGCCGGCCCGTCGGCGAAGCGGCGCGCCGCAGGGGACAGGGGCGGCGCTCCTTCGACTCGGCTGCCTGACACCACGGCATGACCGTCGAGGCGGCTCCGGCCGTCATGACCGGTGCCCGTGTCGAGTACCTGATCCTTTGCGACGGAGACGACCGGTGCACGGGCCTGATCACCCGGGCCCGGCTCGCCGTTCTCCGCGACAGTTACACGTACACGTACACGGACCGGATCCGTCTCCGGGACATCCTCGATGGACCTCGCCCCGGTCAGTCCGCTCTCCTTCCCCCTGTGAGGCATCATGCGCTGCGTCATCGCCCGGTACCCGTTCGACCTGACCAAGAGCGGGGTGCTGGCCTCGATGAAGGGCGTCAAGCCCGAGCTCATCACGGGTGAGTCCGTGACCATCGACCGCCGCCGCTACCCCGTCAAGCAAGTGGGCCAGGTCATCACCCGACAGGACCCCCGTGACTTCGCCGGTGCCGAAGTCACCCGGGCCATGGGCCGCCTCGGCTTCACCTGCCACGCCGGCCCCGAGTCAACGCCCCCGAGCGCCCCTGCTCCGCTCCGGACTTCGATCCACACTCCGCTCCAGACCGCGTCGGCACTGCTCGGCGGCACCGGCCCACTGGACGAGTGAAGCCAGGCGGAAACCGCCATCAGGACATGTGAGGGCCCTGCCGACGCGCGTCGGCAGGGCCCTCACAGCTGTCTCGGCATCCGGTAGTGGCACGGCTGCAGGATTCCTGCGTCCCCAGAGAGCCGAAACCTGTCTTTGTCAGAGTAGACATTCGCACCTTGCATGGTTACGCTCTTCCTCGTTGACACAGTCAAGCGAGACCCGGCAGACACGAACTGGCGGGTAGCCGTACGCATCACCGAGCAGTACCGCAGTACCGCAGTACCAGTTCATCCAAGTAGTTGGTTCTGAGTAAGAACGGAGGAGCAGACGCCATCAGGATCGCCCGGCCCGAGTTGCACTCGGCCCGGGTACCGCAAGGCCCCGGATTGGATGGTGGTCCCCGGTCACGCAGCCGCGATCCCCGCTACCCGCCCCATGTCGGCCGGGTAGCGGAAACAGAAGGTCGGCACAGCAGTAGGGCCGACAGATGGTGTTCAATTTCCTTCGGGGCCCTGGTGCCGTACGGCACCAGGGCCCCTCGACGCGTTGCAGAACGAGGTGACATGACAGCAGATACCCCCCTCAGCGATCGTCTGGACGACGACGACTATCCCGCGTACACGATGGGCCGGGCCGCCGAGATGCTCGGCACCACCCCGGGCTTCCTACGAGCCATCGGCGAAGCCCGTCTGATCACTCCTCTCCGCTCGGAGGGCGGGCATCGCAGGTACTCCCGCTACCAACTGCGCATCGCCGCCCGTGCCCGCGAGCTCGTCGACAGGGGCACTCCCATCGATGCCGCTTGCCGCATCGTCATCCTTGAAGACCAGCTCGAGGAAGCTCAGCGCATCAACGCCGAGTACCGCCGTGCCGCGAACGAGGCGCCGGGCGGGTCCAGTTCCAGTTGATCTCTCGGGCGCGGACCGGTCCGGCTCGGACACCCGGGCACGGTGGATCTGCGGCACGACGGTGCCGGATCCTCCGCGGTGCGCAGGAACGAAGCACACGCGGCCGGCTCGTTCGTGACGACGTCTCCGGGGCCGGGTAGCAGAGCGAACCGAAGCCGACGCGGCAGCCGCGTCGCCCCTCTGCAACGAACGCCTCGCCGACCGGCCAGAGGGCCTTGCAGCCCTGCAGTAGCGGAGGTGCCTTCCGCGACCGCACGCCGATCAGTGCCGCTCAGTGCCGCTCAGCCTGAGAGACCTCGGCGAGCGCCCTTCCATGGCATCTCCGCAGCTGGTCAGGAGGTGGTGGCAGGGGTGTCGAAGTAGTGGCCCTTGTCGAGGTCTTCGAGGAGGTCGGGGTGGGTCGGCTGCCAGTCCAGCAGTTCGCGGGTCAGGGTGTTCGTAGCCGGGGCGTCGATTCCGAGGAAGCCGCCCAGCCAGGCGAAGTGCTCGGCCGCGGCCTCGGGGGCCACGGAGGTCACCGGCACATCGAGGTGACGGCCGATCACCTCGGCGATGTCGCGGATCGCGACGCCCTCCTCTGCGACGCCGTGCAGCACCGCTCCTGCGGGGGCCTTCTCGACCGCCAGGCGGAACAGCCGTGCGGCGTCGAAGCGGTGGACGGCCGGCCAGCGGTTGGCGCCGTCACCGATGTAGCCGGAGACACCTTTGGCTCGGGCGACGGCGACCAGGGTCGCCATGAACCCGTGGTCCCCTTCGCCGTGGCAGGTCGGGGACAGCCGCACCACGGAGGAGCGCACGCCGCGCGAGGCGAGTGCGAGCACCGCCATCGAGGTGGCCGCGCGGATGGACAGCGGCGAGCCGTCGATCGTGGGCATGTCCCGCTCGGTCGACACCTGCCCCGGCTTGAGGCCGGCCACGCCGGAGGCGAGGACGAAGGGGCGGCCGGTGCCGGCCAGCACATCGCCGAGGGTGTCAACGGCGCGGCGGTCGGCCTCGGCAGCGCCCTGGTAGTCGCCGGTGAAGGCGAGGTCGTGCTTGAAGGCGAGGTGGACGACCCCGTCCGACGCGGCAGCGGTACTGCCCAGGACGTCGAGGTCGTCGACGGTGCCGCGGACCACATCCGCCCCGGCGGCGGTGAGGGCAGCGGCGGAGGCGTCGGAGCGGGCGAGCCCCACGACCTGGTGACCCGCGTCGACGAGTTCGGGAACGAGGGCGGAGCCGATCCAGCCGGACGCGCCGGTCACGAAGATGCGCATGGGAGAGCCCCAAACTGTTGATGTCAGTGACTGTCATCGACACTAACACCTGATGTCAGTGAATGTCATCGCGTAGGATCTGCTCATGGGCAGATGGGAGCCGAACGCGCGCGAACGCCTGGCGAAAGCGGCGTTGGAGCTCTACAGCGAGCGCGGCTACGAGCAGACCACGGTGGCGGAGATCGCCAAACGGGCCGGCCTCACCGAGCGGACCTTCTTCCGGCACTACGCCGACAAACGCGAGGTCCTGTTCGACGGCTCGCCCACGTTGCAGGAGCTGTTGGTGAACGCGGTCGCCAAGGCTCCGGAATCCGCAGCGCCGATCGACGCGATGGCGGCGGGGCTCGAGGCGGTCTCCACGGTGTTCGTCGACCGCCGCGAGCACTCCCGGAAGCGATGGGCGGTCATCACGGCGAACGCGGAACTCCAGGAGCGCGAGCTGATCAAGCTCGCCTCGCTGTCGGCCGCGCTCGCCGACGCCCTGCGCCGACGCGGCGTCACGGAGCCGGCCGCGAGCCTGACCGCCGAGGCGGGGGTCGCCGTCTTCAAGGTCGGCTACGAGCGCTGGATCGCAGCAGCGGAGGAACGTACGTTCTCGCAGTCGCTGCGGGAATCGATGAACGAGCTCAGGGCCGTGGCCTCGGGCGGCTAGGGCTCGGCCAGGGCGTATGCCGGAAGTCGCGTCGTTCGCCCGAGGGCGCCCAAGGGCGGGCCCTGCTAGGCAGGCCGGCCTGCTAACGGGCGACGTAACCGCCGTCGACGGGCAGCGCGACTCCGATGACGAAGCTCGCTCCCGGGCTGCACAGCCACAGGGCCGCCTGTGCGATCTCCTCGGCGGTTCCGAGGCGGTTGATGGGCTGGTTGGCTTCGGCCTCTACGCGATCCAGGTCCCCCTTGGCGATCATGTCGCTGACCATCGGAGTGTCGATGGTGCCGGGGCAGACGGCGTTGATGCGGATGCCGCGTGGGGCGTATTCGAGAGCGGCGCTGCTGGTCAGGCCGATCACGCCGTGCTTCGAGGCGTGGTAGGAGGCACGGCCCGGGAGGCCGACGAGGCCGCCGAGCGAGGAGCAGTTGACGATGGCGCCGCCGCCCTGGGCCCGCATGTGCCGCAGTTCGTGCTTCATGCAGGCCCAGACGCCGCGCAGGTTGACGGCGTTGACGCGGTCGAACGCGTCGGCGGGTTCGTCGGCCGCGTCGCTGGACGGGATCTGGATGCCCGCGTTGTTGAAGGCCATGTCGAGACGGCCGAAGGTCTCGACGGTTCGGTCGACCATGGCGGCGACCTGGTCCTCGTCGCTGACGTCGCAGGTGAGGGCGAGGGCTTGGTGGCCGGAGTCGGTGAGTTCTCCGGCTGCTGCCTTCAGGGCGGATTCGTCGAGGTCGACGAGGGCGACCGCGGCACCGGACTCGGCGAAGGCGCGAGCCGTTGCCAGGCCCATGCCGGAACCGGCTCCGGTGACGAGGGCGACCTTGCCGGTGAAGTCGTAGACGGGGTTCATCGTGCGTTCTCCATCGGGTCAATCGGGTCAGTGGTGTGAGGGCGGTCTTCGATGGTCACGGTGACCTCGCCTTTGTCGGCGAGTTGCGCTGTGGCGCTTTCCGGCATGCGGCCCAGGATGATCAGGTCGGTGCCGGTGCTGGGTGAGCCGTCGCGGTAGTAGACGGCGAGGTTGCCCCAGGGGGCGTAGTAGGCGAGGTCGCCGGCGCGGGGGTGGACTCCTGCCGGGGCGCCGGAGGTGGACAGGCGGCGGGGCAGATCGGCGATCTTCTCGTTCTGGTGGAAGTCGGTCAGGTTCAGGGTGAGGGGGAGCTGGGCGGCGAAGTCCCGGGCGGCGGCGCTGTCGTTCAGGGTGGCGTCGACGGCCGTGCCGTCGATGGTGAGCCGGATGTTCATTGCGGCGGACCTGCCAGGGGTTGTGGTGGGTGCGGTGGGTGCGGGACTTGTCGTTGTCCGTTCCGGCGTGGTCGAGCTGGTCGGGGTGGTCGGGGATGAGGACGGTGGCGACTCTTCGGTGCAGGCGGTGACGGCCATCAGCAGGGCTGCGGCCGTGACTGCACGGGCGAGGGCGGGCAGGGCGGCCGGGATCACACGGCTTCCAGGTGATTCAGTCGGGGAGGGGCACGGCTGGTTCAGTCGGGGAGGGGCTCGGCGTAGTGGCGGAAGGCGTCACGCGACTCGTGGATGGCGAACAGTCGCCGGGCCAGGACGTCGGGGCTGCTGTGTTCGGCGTCGGGCCGGATGGCGCCGGGGATGATCAGCTGGGCGGCGTGGATGTTCTCGGGCGCGAGGACGTCGTGGAGCATGCGGGCGTACGCGCTCTCGGCGGCGAAGGCGACAGAAGTTCCGGCCCGCTCGGGGTGAGGGCGTACGGCGGTGCCGCCGTTGACGAACAGCAGGGTGCCGCGGCCGAGAGCGCGCATTCCGGGCAGCACGGCGTTCACAGCCGTGACAGGACCCTTGACGGAGAAGGCGAGCGGGGCGTCGAGATCGTCGGCGCTCGTGTCGAGGACCGGCTTCATGAAGTCGGCGCGGGGCACCGGGCTGTACTGGAGGATCTCGATGGGCCCCAGGGCTTCGGCGGCCGCGCGCAAGGCCGTGGTCAGGGAGGCGGGTTCGAGGACGTCGGCGGCGAAGCCGCGGGCCTGGATGTTGTCGCGGGCCAGCTCGGCCGTGAGGTCGTCCAGGTGCTCGGTGCCGCGGGAGATGAGGGCCACGGTGTGGCCTGCGGCTCCGAAGCGGCGGGCGGTGGCGAGCCCGAGGCCCGGGCCGGCGCCGATGAGGGCGAAGGTGGTCATGGTGAGTCCTTGTCCAGGGTGGCGGGGCCTTGACTCCGGGAGTGCGCAGTGTTGTTGTGCTGCTGTGGATCACTGCGCCGCGCATGGTGGGGCTTCCTTCAGTACGAAGGCCTGGAACCGCGGCCGGAGCTGCTACGGCTGCTCACGGTCGAGCCTCACACGCGGCGGCAGGCGCGAAAAGCGGAGAAATCCATCCGGGGACAGACACATCCTGGGAGGAAATTCTCCCCCCTTCCTCCGGTGCGATCGGTGCCATGCTGTGAAGCATGACCAGCAATATCCCCCTCAATGAGCTGGGAGAATTCCTCAAAAAGCGTCGCTCGGAGCTGAGCCCGCGCACGGTCGGACTGCCGGAGACGGGCGGGCCCCGCCGGGTCGACGGGCTGCGCCGCGAGGAGGTCGCCCAGCTCGCCTCGATCAGCACCGACTACTACACCCGACTCGAACAGGGCCGCATGCAGGCGTCCGCTCCGGTCCTGGACACCCTCGCCCGCGTCCTTCACCTGGACGACGACGAGCGCGGCTATCTCTTCCAGCTCGCGGGCAAGACCACCGCCCGCACGCGGCGCCGCGGCAGGCAGAAGGTCCAGCCCCAGCTCCAGCGGGTCCTGGACGACCTCACCGCCACCCCCGCCATCGTGCAGGGCCGACGCGGGGACATCCTGGCCTGGAACGCACTGGCCGCCGCCCTGGTCACCGATTTCTCCCGCATCCCGGAAAAGCACCGCAACTACCCGCGGATCATCTTCACCGATCCGGTGATGCACGGCCTGTACGCCGACTGGGAGACCTCCGCGCAGATCGCCGTGGCGCAACTGCGGATGGAGGCCGCCAAGTATCCCGAGGACCCTCGTCTGATCGAGCTGGTCGGTGAACTGTCCACGCGCGACAAGCAGTTCGCCAAGTGGTGGGGCGACCACAAGGTCGCCGCCCGCACCGTGGGCACGAAGACCCTCAGCCACCCGGTCGTCGGAGAGCTCGTCCTGGACTGGGACACCCTCACCGCCAACACCGACCCCGACCAGCACCTGACCGTCTGGACCGCCGTCCCCGGCTCCCCCACCCACGAACGGCTGCGCATCCTCGCCTCCTGGGCCGCCGACCAACACCTGTCGGCCTCGTCCCCCCTCAGCTGACTTCTCCCCCTGTTCCAGCCCATTTCGACCTATTTAGTCCTATTTCTACCTATTCCGATTCCTGGAAGTAGAAGCGGGGGCCGAGGACGGCAACGAGCAGGGCCACGGCTATGACGGCCAACGGCACGCCGTAGAACAGCAGGACGTACATCAGGATGGACATGGTGAGTCACCTCCTCGGGCCGAGGCCGGCTACACGGGCGGACGTTGTGCGTTCGGGTTCGGCAGGAGGGCGGAACCGGCCGGAGCGTGGGTCGAGTACGTAGGCGAGGGCATAGATCACGATGTTGACCGTCACGCCGACGATGAGTGCGCTGACACCGAACGGCTCGTGCAGCTCCCACCGCCAGATCCCCATGGCCGCGCCGCCCGCGACAATCGCCGCTACCCCCGCGATACGGCTGCGCAGACCCCACACCACGCCCAGGATCAGCGGGGCCACGACCGTGGGGGCCCACAGGTTGTACGCGATCAGCAGCGCGTCGATGATCGACGGCGCCGAGTAGGCGAAGATCGCCGCTCCGACTCCCACCACCACCGTGACCAGGCGCTGCACCACCAGCAGCAGCCGTTCGCCGGCGCCGCGGTGCAGGAAGGAGAGGTAGATGTCCTTGGCGAAGGAGACGGCGGTGGCGTTGAGGTAGGAGTCCGCCGTCGACATGATCACCGCGAACAGGGCGGCCAGGACGAGCCCGCTGATACCCACGGGCAGGAGTCGGGAGACCACAGTGGGCAGCGCTTGGTCGGGGGAGATCTGCGGGTACAGGGCGCTCGCCACGAAGCCGATCGAAGCGGTGACGAAGTAGAAGCCGACGGAGAAGATCCCGGCCAGCAGAAAGCCGCGCCGTCCCGCCAGGGGGGTCCTGGCGGCGAAGGCCCGCTGTGCGTACGGCGGGACGAGCGTCTCGCCGAGCAGGAACGAGGCGAAGACCCCGATGAACGCCAGTGGTGTCCAGCCGCCCAGAAAAGAGGTATGGCCGTCGGGGACGTTCGCCATCAGTTCCGTGGCGCCTCCTGCGTGGACCACCTCGAAGAGCAGAACGACGGGCAGGAAGATACTGAAGATCACAAACTGCGCGACGCTCGTCTTCACGACCGACCACATTCCACCGAAGGTGGCGTACATCAGCACGAAGGCCATTCCGACGACGATGCCGGCCAGTTTCGAAGTGCCCAGCATCAGATGGAAGATCGTGCCGACTGCGAGCACTTGGGCGCCGAGAATTCCGGCGCAGACGGCGATGGACAGCAATCCGGTCAGCAGCCGGGCGACAGGCCCGTAGTGGGCCGCCATGACGTCGCCGACCGTGTGAGCTCCCGTGTAGTGGCGCAGCCGCGGCGCCACGAACTGACCGACGAGTACCGTCTGAACGGAGAAAGCGCAGATCGCGAAGAAAAAGACATAGCCATCACTGAAGGTGCCGCTCGCGGTGCCCATGACGGCTCCGCCGCCGAGGAAGGACGCGGCGAGACTCGCGAAGATCACCTCACCGCTGATCCTGCGGCCCGCGACAGCGAAGTCCTCGGTGCTGTCCCGGTTGACCGACTGCAGGCCAATGGCGATGAGAAGGTAGAAGTAGCTACATATACAGAGCCAGTCGATCCAGCTGATGGACGCCACTGTGCCGCACTCCTTGCAGTGCAATGCCTGATGAGCGGAGTCACAGAGCGTATAAGCGGTGCCGCACGCTGTCCTCGTACGCAATGCCAGAAAATCGGCGCCTGAAAGGGCCTGGAATTGTGCGATGCGTACGGCGATACGTACGAGCTTTCGCGCGTTGTATACGCCCAAACCGGGGCAAGGCTTTGTGCGGTACCGAGGTTCTCGCGGCGGTGGCGATCTCCTCCGCCGCCGATTTCACCGGCCGACCATGCGCCCGTAACGGGGCGGACGCGTGCGGACGTCACCTCGGGGGTGTGGGCGCCTCGGTCGCGGTCAGGGCTTGCGGGCCAGGGCGACGTAGCAGGACACCTCGGCGTCGGACACGTCAGCGGTCACCCTGCTGGCCTCGGCCAGGCCGTCGGTGTCCCAACGGTGTGGCACCTCCACGCCGGGCGGAACGATCTCCAGGCCGTCGAGGAACCGCTCCACTTCCTCCTTGGAGCGGACCTGCGCCGGGATGCCGGAGGACTCGTACACCTGCACCGCACGGCCGATGCCCTCGGGATCGAAATCCGCCGTGACATGGGACAGCACCAGGTAGGAACCGGGCGCCAGGGCGCCCATCAGGCGTCCGACGACGCCGTAGGGGTCGCGGTCGTCGGGGAAGAAGTGCAGGACGGCGTTGAAGCTGAGGGCCACCGGACGGCTCAGGTCGAGGGTGGCGGTCAGCTCCGGGGCGTCGAGGACCGAGGCGGGGTCACCGGCATCCGCCTCCACGAACGCCGTACGTCCCTCGGGGGCGCCCCTCAGCAGGCGGGCGGCCTGGGCGCGGACGACCGGGTCCCGGTCCACGTAGACCACGCGTGCGTCGGCCGCGACATCCTGGGCGACCTCGTGCAGGTTCGGGCTGGTGGGGATCCCCGTGCCGATGTCCAGGAACTGGCGCACACCCCGCTCGGCCAGGAACCGGGTGGCGCGCTGCATCCACACCCGGTTGCTGCGGGCGATGACGATGATGCTCGGGAAGGCGGCGATCGCCCGGCCGGCGGCGGCGCGGTCGGCGGCGTAGTTGTCGCGCCCCCCGAGGTAGTAGTCGTACATGCGGGCGCTGTGCGGCCGATCAGTACGCAGATCCGTGGCGGTCATGTCCGGCTCCTCCCCGTCGGTCCAGCCGCCCGTGGTCGGTCCAGCCACTCGCGGTCGGTCAGGCCGCCCGTGCGGCGCGGGCGTATCGAAGGCTAACCCGAACGTCCGTGTCGCCAGGCCGAGTTGACCCGTCCGGACCGGTTGACGCACCGGCGCGCGGCCGACACCGGCACGCGACACCCGCACAAGGCACACCGCCGGTGCGTCAAGGCCGCCGGACCACCAGCGCGCGGAGCATTTCCGTCATCGGAGCATGTCCGTCATCGGTGACGGCGAGGTTTCCAGGCCCGGCAGCAGCCAGCTCTGGAACGGTGCCAGTGCGGCGAGGACCAGGAAGGCGATGCCGACCACGGCCGAGAACACGGGTCCCAGGCGCCACAGCTTCTCGGCAAAGATGACCACGGCCACGGCGGCCATCGCCAGGATGTTCATGACGCCCAGCGGGATGAGGACGATCATCAGTCCCCAGCAGCAGCCGACGCAGTACAGACCGTGGTGCGCCCCGACGCGTAGGTCACGGACTCGGCGGCGGTAGCTCGCGTAGCGCGCGAGCTGGCCCATGGGACTGCGGCAGTGACGCAGGCAGACGTTCTTCAGCGGGCCGAGCTGCTGCAGCCCGGCGAGCAGGAAGGCGCCGGCGCCGATCCAGCGCCCGGCCGTGGGACTGTCGTCCACCAGGGCACCGGTCGCGGCGAGGAGCCCGTACGCGAGGAGGCCGAACACCGTCCAGGCCAGCAGGTAGCCGCTCACGAACTGGGCGGTCCGGGCCGCGCGGGCGGCTCCGGTCGACTGGCGGCCGATGGCCCGCGCCCAGGTGATGGCCACCGGCGCCACGGACGGGAACATCATGGCGATCATCATGATCAGCCACAGAAGCAGGAACAGCGGTACGCCCATGCCCATGGTTCCCGGCTCGATCCCCATGTCGCGGGCCTGACCGACGACCAGGACCCAGGCGAGGACCGCGAGCAGCACCATGAGGCACCACGCGAGCGCGAGATCCCGCGCCGGCATCAGGTTCGCAGGCCTCAGGGGTGGGGTGAGTGCCTTTCGGTCGAGGCGCACGGTTCCAGCACAGCACTGGCTCCAGCACAGCACAACGGCTGACCGGGTGCGCCCACCCCGATGGCATGTCCTGGGCCGGAGGAGGAGGATTGAAGTAGAGGTCATGAAGGAGGCAGCGAGATGTCCGAGACGACAACGACTGTCCCGAGGTGGCACGTGGCGGGGGACTGGTTCGACACCTGCCGTTGCAATGTGCCGTGCCCCTGCTCCTTCGCCCAGCCACCCACTTTCGGCGAATGCGACGGCGTCCTCGCCTGGCACATCCGCGAGGGACGCTACGGCGACGTACCGCTGGACGGCCTCAACGTGATGATGGTCGCCTCCTTCGTCGGCAATGTGTGGGCCGAGCACTCGGATGCGTACGCGGCGGTGTTCTTCGACGAGCGCGCCGACGACGCGCAGCGCGAGGCACTCCAGATGATCTTCGGCGGGCAGGCGGGCAGTTGGCCCGCCGAGCTGGGGAGCATGTTGGGCGCCGAGATGCGGGGCATGGACTTCGCCCCCATCGAGGTGGAGATCGCGGACGACCTCTCGACCTGGCGAGCCTCCATTCCGGGCCGGGTCGAGGCGAGCGCGGAGGCACTCACCGGACCCACGACGCCGGAGGGCGCGCGCGTCCAGACGACCAACCTGCCGGGTTCCGAAACCGGTCCTGGCCAGGTCGCGACCTGGGGCCGCTCGACGGCGGACCGCGCCGACGCCTTCGGCTTCGAGTGGAGCCGGGACAGCCAGTCCAGCAAGCACATCACCTTCGACTGGACCGGTCCCTGATTCGAATCATCGATGCGTCTCCGCGTGATGCCGATGCCGACCCACCGGGTCTACGGTCGGAACCATGACGGACCACGGCATCCAGCGCCCGGACGACCCGGCGACCCGGACGGAGTTCTGGGAAGGGGTCCATCACGGCAAGGACCTCGACGGGGTCTCCTGGTGGCAGTCGGTCCCGGGGCTCTCCCTGGGCCTGATCGACAAGGCCGGGATCGGCCTCGACGAGCCGATCATGGACGTGGGCGCGGGCTGGTCGACGCTGGTGGATCACCTGGTCGCACGTGGCTACCGTGACCTGTCGGTGGTCGACCTGTCGGCCACCGCCCTGCGGACCGTCCGCGACCGGCTCGGTCCGGCAGGCTCGGACGTCACCCTCACCGTGGCCGACGTTCTCGATCTGCACATGGGACGCCGGTACGCACTGTGGCACGACCGGGCTGTCTACCACTTCCTCACCGAGCCCGACGAACGCGCCGACTACCTCGCCTCGTTGGAGCGCTCACTGCAACCCGGTGGCCGGCTCGTCGTGGCGACGTTCGGCCCGGACGGCCCGACCACGTGCAGCGGCCTCCCGATCGTCCGCTACACCCACGCCGAACTCGCCGGCCAGTTCCCCGGCTACGAACTCGTCGACACCGCCGGCGAGGACCACCACACCCCGTGGGGCACCTCCCAGCAGTTCACCGCGGTTCTGATGCGACGCCACTGACGCACGTACTGCACGTACTGACGACCTGACGACGGAGGTCACGAGCGCCACCAGTCCTGGCTCGGCGGCGCTCCCCGGGAAGGGCCGTACTCAGGTGTGCCGTAGTCAGGTGTGCCGTACGCCGCCGTGCCGTAACCCGTCCTGCCCGTCGCGCGGGGCGTCGCCGTGGCGTGCTCCATCGTGCCCCTCCAGGTGCGCGCCGGGGGACGTCCGACGTACGTACCGAAAATCAGTGCCGCGGCGGTGGCGGCGAGGACGCCGGGCACCATCTCGTAGACGCCCGTTTGCAGCGGTCCGAGGAGCGGGTCGATGTCATCCCACAGGAACACGGTGAGCGCACCGGTCACCATGCCGGCCTTCGCCCCGGCGGCTGTCATCCGCGGCCAGAACAGCGACAGGACGACCACCGGGCCGAAGGCCGCGCCGAATCCGGCCCAGGCGTACGCGACGATGTCGAGCACGGCGCCGCCGCTCAGCGCGATCACGTAGGCGACCAGTGCCACGGCGACCACACTCAGGCGTCCGATGAGCAGCAGCGAGGTGTCGGAGGCCCGCCGGTTGAGGAAGGCCCGGTAGAAGTCCTCGGTGAGGGACGTGGCCGAGACGAGCAGTTGGCTGTCCACCGTGGACTTGATCGCGGCCAGCACCGCGACCAGCAGGATTCCCGCGATCCAGGGGTTGACCAGCTGGGTGGACAGTTCGATGAAGACCGTCTCCGGGTTGTCGAGGGGCTGGTCGAGTACGGCGATCCCGGCAAGCCCGATGAGCGAGGCACCCGTCAGCACGACGACGACCCAGCTCACCCCCAGAAGGCGGGCCCGCGGTATGTCACGTGTGCTGCGGATACTCATGAAGCGGCTCAGGATGTGGGGCTGGCCGAAGTAGCCAAGACCCCAGGCGAGCAGCGAGATCATCGCGACGGCACCGAGCGGGCCGCCGGCCGTCCACGCGTTGTCGGCGAAGGACGCCTCGGCTCCCGGGTCGAGCAGTGCCGGGCTCGTGCCGGTGACCGCGTCGTGCAGCGAGCCGAAGCCGCCGAGCTGCCAGAGGGCGATCGCGGGGAGGGCGACCGCCGCGAGGAGCATCAGCGTGCCCTGTATGGAGTGCGTGATGCTCAGGGCCGTGAAGCCGCCGAGGATGGTGTAGACGACGATCACCACGGCGAAGACGGTCAGCCCGGTCTCCAGGTCGGCGCCGAAGATCTCGTTGAACAGCAGTCCGCCGGCGATCAGCCCGCTGGCGACGTAGACGGTGAAGAACACGACCGTGACGATGGCCGAGAGGGCCCGAAGCACTCTGCTGCGGTCCTCGAAACGTTCCTCCAGGTACGACGACAGGGTTACGGAGTTACCGGCCAGCTCGGTGTAGGTGCGCAGGCGAGGTGCGACGAGCCGCCAGTTGAGATACGTGCCGATGATCAGGCCGACGGCGATCCACGCGGCGCCGATACCGGTCATGTACACAGCGCCCGGCAGCCCCAGAAACAGCCAGCCGGACATGTCGCTGGCTCCGGCCGACAGGGCGGCCACCGGGGCGGTGAGCCGACGACCGCCGACGGTGAAGTCCTCGAACGTGGTCGTCTCCCCATGGGTCACGACCCCGATCATGACCATTGCGATCAGAAAGATTCCGAAGATGGTCATGGCTGGAATGGTCAGGGTGATCATGCGTTACTCCCCTGGCGGTGTGGCGACCGGGGCATATGCCAAATGCACACACAGGCCACCTTTTCGGGCCGAAGAAACGGAGTGTAGGGGCCAGTGGTGCGCATGGGCGAGGGGTGTTCCGCGCCAAGCGGTCTCAACGGTTCCGGATTGTTCTCATCGGTTCCGGAATGTGACGACTGCGGATCGCGGTGGCGAACTCCGTGTCGCCGGTGATGAGTTTTCGCGCCCGCACCCGTCACACCTACGACGGGACACGACGAGGCGGAAGGACGACGTGATGAGTGCGGACACGCGGCTGGAGGAACTGGGCGTGAGCCAGCTGGGCGAGGTCGACGAGCCGGCGTTCTCAGGGCTGGCGGAGCGGCATCGGCGGGAGCTGCACGTGCACTGCTACCGGATGCTCGGGTCGTTCGAGGACGCCGAGGACACCGTGCAGGAAACGTTCCTCCGTGCCTGGCGGCGGCGGGAGACCTTCGAGGGGCGGTCGACGTTCCGGGCCTGGCTGTACGGGATTGCCACCAACGCCTGCCTGGACCTGCTCGCCAAGCGCCGCCCGGAGCCTGCGACCGGCGGCGAGGTGCTGTGGCTGCAGCCCTACCCGGACCGGCTGCTCGACGAGCTGCCCGCGGGTGACGCGGACGAGCCGGAGGCCGTGGCCGTCGCGCGGGAGACGATCGAGCTGGCGTACCTGGTCGCGGTCCAGCACCTCGCGCCGCGTCCGCGGGCCGTGCTGATCCTGCGGGACGTGCTCGGCTGGCCGGCGAAGAACGTCGGGGAGCTCCTCGGGGACTCCGTCAACTCCGTGAACAGCGCGCTGCAGCGGGCCCGCGCCGGCATGCGGGAGCACCTGCCCGCCCAGCGGCAGGACTGGACCGGCGGTGAGGGGGACGCCGGGACGCGCGAGCTGGTGCGCCGCTACACCGACGCCAGCGTGGCCACGGACATCCCGGCGCTCGCCGCGATGCTGCGGGACGACGTCCGCTGCTCGATGCCGCCCACGCCGGGCCTGCACGTCGGCCGCGACGCGGTGGTGAACGACTGGGTCGAGGGCGGCTTCGAGGGCATGAAGGGCCTGCGCGCCGTCTTCACCTCCGTGAACCGGCAGCCCGCCGTCGCCTTCTACCTCCGGCGGAAGCCAGAGGGCGCGTACCTGCCGCTGACGATCGACGTCCTGCGCGTCACCGGCGGGGCGATCACCGAGATCGTCACTTTCCACGACGACCAGTTCCCGCGGCTCGGGCTGCCGGAGCGCCTGCCGGCGGACGGCGACGAATCAGACCCAATTCTCATACCCGCCCTCTGAGATCATGGAGCGACCCTGGCCGGGGAACCTGGCGGGTCGCATCGGCGGCCTGCCGAGACTCCCTGCCGGGGTCCCCTGGCCGACGGGAACTGACGTGACCTCGAGGTCCCCTGTCTGCGGCCCGGGGTCGCGGAACTCCGCGGCCACGTGCCACGGCCGGACGACCTGCTCGCCCTGGCAAACGAGATCTGGCCGGACGACCGTGCGCTGGAAAACGGCAGCCGTTGGCCACGCACTTCTCGTCGTCACCTCGTCATGTGCGGCGGTTATGGTGGCGCAGCGAATCGAACGTGATGTGCGTGAGCAAAGTTGGCGGAGGCTGGGCTGTGTCGGACGAGGGACGGCTCGTTGCCGGGCGGTACCGGCTGGCCGAGCGGATCGGCCGTGGGGGCATGGGCACGGTGTGGCGCGCCGAGGACGAGGTCCTGGGCCGCCAGATCGCGCTGAAGCGACTGCACGCGCACACCCACCTGTCCGACGAGGAACTCGCCACGCTGTACGAGCGCATGCGCCGCGAGGCGCGCAGCGCGGCCCGTATCGCACATCCCAACGTGGTCGTCGTGCACGACGTCGTGGACGACGAGGGACTGCCCTGCATCGTCATGGAGTACGTGCCTTCGGTCACACTCGGCGACCTGCTCAGGGACGGCCGGACACTCCCGCCCGAGGAAGCGGCCCGTGTCGGCCTGGACATGATCGCCGCCCTGCGCGCCGCCCACGCCGCCGGAGTACTGCACCGCGACGTCAAGCCCGGCAACGTACTGCTCGCCGCCGACGGCCGCGTGGTCCTCACCGACTTCGGCATCGCGATGACGGACGGCACCTCGACACTGACCAGGACCGGCGAGATGGTCGGCTCGATCGACTACATGGCGCCGGAGCGGATGCGGGGGCTCACCCCAGGACCGGCCTCGGACCTGTGGGCGCTGGGCGCCACGCTCCACCAGGCGGTGGAGGGACAGCCACCGTTCCGCAAGGACACGGCGATGGAGACCGCGTACGCCATCGCCACCGACCCCTTGGTACCGATGAAGCAGGCCGGGCCGCTGGAGCCCCTCATCGAGGCGTTGCTGGTCAAGGACCCCGACGAGCGGCCTTCGGCGGAGCAGACGGAACGGGCGCTGCGGACCGTGCGCTCGGGCGAGCCGACGGAGGCGCTCCCGCCGGCGGCCTTCGCGGGCACGGCAGCCGGCCGGGACCTGGGCCGCAACGGCCGCCGCACCCTGATCTGGAGCACCATCGCGGTGACGGTGGCGGCCACCGCCGTGGCAGGCGGGCTCTACGCGACCACGCTCGACGGCGGAGCGGCGGACGGTGCACGGAACCCCGCCACGACCGCACCGCCGCCGTACACGCCTCCGCCCGTGCCCGAGGGCTTCCACCTGGTCAGCGAGAAGAAGCTCGGCGTCTCCTTCCCCGTACCGGACGGCTGGAAGGCCGGCAGGAAGACGGCCGAAGAGGTCACCTACACCGACAGGTCCGGCCTGGCCGGCATCACGATCGGCATCGTGGACCCCGCCGGCTCGCACCCCGTCGCGCACTTCAAGAACATCGAGGCCAACACCAAGGTCAACTACCCGACGTACCGGAAACTGCGCATGCAGAAGACCTCGTTCCGGGCACAGCCCGCGGCGGTGTGGGAGTTCACCTTCGAGGGCCGGGCGCGGGCGTTCCGCGCCATCGACCTCGGCTTCGGCCGCGAGGGCGGCAAGGAGTACGACCTCTACCTCTCGGCGCCGGAAAAGGACTGGGACACCTACCGTCCCGTCTTCGACAAGGTCAGGGACGGCTTCGACACGAGGCCCTGACGTCTACCGGGCCAATGCCAGGAACGTGTCGGCCGGGTAGGCGAACGGGGCGCGCGAAGAAAGCGGCCTGATCACCGAAGTGCTGTCCGCCGCCTGCACCGCGGTCCGGTTCCGGCCGGCGGCGAAGACGTACAGACGCAGGACCAGGAAGCGCCCGATTCCGGCGAGCCCAGAAGCGCTGAGGTAGACGGCCTGCTCCCAGAGCATCCCGGGCGACGACTGCACCAGGTGCAGTACGAACACTGCGGCGCAGGTCACCACGTAGGCGGCCGTGGCCGACCCGGCGGACTGCCAGTGCTGACGCCATCCGGCACGCCGCCCGGCCCCGAAGGTGAAGCGGGCGTGCAGCTCCGTGCACAGGAGGGTGGAGCCGACGGTGATCAGCGCGTTCGCCACGACCCAGGGCATCAGCCCGGCAAGCAGCACCACGGCCCCGCTGGAGAGCACCCCGACGCCACCGCCGCACAGGACGAACCGGGCGAAGGAGGCGAGGGGTCCGGGAGCGGCCGGGGTCTGGCGTACGTCGCCCTTCATGGCGGTTTCCTTCCGGGGGCGGAGCCGTGGATCAACTGGCCCCAACTCTGCCGCCGCGCGCCCGCGTTAACGATGGCGTCCACTCCCGAACCGAAGGTAGGGCTGGCTCCACCATGGGCGGGGTGCCTACGGGGGTGG
>NZ_JAAKZY010000240.1 GCF_011045015.1 Streptomyces scabichelini
CACCCCCGCCCCGCACGACACGCCCGTACGGAAGAACCTCGTACGGGAGAACTTCGACCGCCTTCCCCTCGGCCCGGTCACCGAGGGCCGAGGCTGGACGACGGACACGTCCGACGGCACGCTGACCGTCTCGCCCAGCACCACCGGTCACGGCCGCGAACTCCGCATCCGTACCGAAGGCAATGGCCGGGCCTTCCTCGTCTTCCCCGGCCTCGCCCCGCCCGGCAACAGCTTCTGGGCCCGCATGCGCCTGCGCGTTGCCGAATTCCCCTCGTCCCCCGACTGGGCACACTGGACGATCGCGGAGGCGTCCGGCTCCGGCTCGCCCACGCTGGTCTGTCCGCTGGGCGGCCAGTACGCGCCCACCGACAAGGGCAACTTCTGGGGCGTCGGCTCCGATCTCGGCGCCACCGGTGACTGGACCGCCTGGAAGACCTCCGCGCCGGCTGTCGCCGCGAAGTGGCAGTGCGTCGAGTTCCACCTGGACGCCACCGACAACCGTGTCACCGTCTACCTGGACGGAGTCGAGCAGCCCGATCTGACGGTCTCCACGAAGCATCACGGCGGCACGGCGGACGACTTCGTCTTCCCGCAGTTCGACAAGCTGAAGCTGGGCTGGCAGCTCTACCAGTCCGACCCCAGCCCGACGTCGTACGACGTCCGACTGGACGACATCGCGCTGAGCACCCGGCGGGTGGGCGGCTGCGCATCCTGACCGGGTCGTGACGCGCCGACACCGAGAGCCGACACCGAGAGAGGGAGAAGCCCCGGGGGCCTCTCCCTCTCTCTCGCACCCGGTGAGGTCAGCCGCGCAGTACGCGGCCCTGCTTGTCGGTGCGGTCGTTGCTCGTGAAGAACAGGATCGCGTCGATCAGGGCCCAGATGCCGAGGCCACCGCAGGTGAAGAGCTGACCGAGGGCCACGCCCGTGGAACCGACGTAGAAACGGCCGATACCCAAGCCGCCCAGGAAGAGCTGGAGAACGCCCGCGACAACCTTGGACTTGTCGGAGTACGGGCGACCCTGCGGGTCGTAACCGAACGGAGCGTCAGGGGTGGGGACAGACATGCGAGTTGCTCCTGGCGTACAGAAGGTGATGGAACGGAATGTTCCGAGCGGACGCAGGAGGAAACCCGCGACAAACTGCACACATGCACTCGTCCCCCCTGCGGATCATGAAGCCTAGAGGGGCGAGGGGGACGGAGGGAGAGAGGTGAGGCGATCGTGTCGATTCCGTGATCCGTTGGCCGAAAGCCAGCTTGACACTCACTCAAGTCAGGTGTGCCACCGCGCCCCGGAAGGGGCGCGGGGAACTGCGCGACCAGCCACGACGGGCCCGCAGCTTGGAACCGAGATATCAGCGGAGCGCTCAGTGGAGGTTGCGGATCACTGTCCACACAACTGCCACGACCAGCACCAACGTCTGTACGGAACGGCGGAGTTCGGGCCGCCAACGCCGACCGCGCAGGCCCTCGACAGCCCACCGGGCCAACAGGGCCAGCGCGAACGGCGAGGCCAGCAGCAAGAACCGGTTGTCGTGCCACGCGGCGCTGAAGTGACCGTGCATCAGGTCGTACACCATGCGTGTGCCGCCACAGGCCGGGCAGAGCAGCCCGGTGACGACGCGGAACGGGCACCGGGGCAGCAGATGCCCCGGCTCGTGCGGATCGGTGCCGTAGAGATAGCAGGCACCCGCGACCCCGGCGGCGAGCACGCCGAGCGGTGCCGTCGCCGGGTGCCGCAGAACGGACCCGAGTCCGGATCCAGGTACGGATCCGGACTCAGCCACCACGCAGGACCCGCCCGTGGGAATCCGTGTTGTTGCTGCCGGTCAGCAGGATGATTCCGTCGATGAGCGCCCAGATGCCGAGACCACCGCAGGTGAAGAGCTGGGCGAGACCTAGACCGACATTGCCGATGTAGAACCGGCCGATGCCCAGCGTGCCCAGGGTCAGTTGGAGCACTCCGGCCACGATCTTCGACTTGTCGGAGTACGGCCGCCCGAAGGGGTCGTAGCCGTACGGGGCGTTCGGGTCACCCGTGTACGTGCCCGGCGGCGGCATGGCACCCGGCGGGTAACCGCCCTGCGGGTACCCGTAGCCCGGCTGCTGCTGGTAAGGGCCTTGCTGCCCGCCCGCATACGGGTTCTGCCCCTGACCGGGGGCCCCTTGGCCGGGAGTCCCCTGACCGGGATAGGGGTTGGCGTTCGGATATCCGTACCCCGGCGGCTGGTTCGGGGGCTGCTCACTCAAGGCGACGACTCCTGTGATCCGGTAATCCGGTTGACCCGGCACGCGAGAAAATAAACACGACCGCTGGTCATGTTGTCAGGCCGGACGAGGAAAGAGCCAGCCTGGACGACGACTTGCCTGCACGGGGGGCCGCGCGCCCCCAGGGGCGCGGGGCTGTATCGATTTGCGGCTCCGCCGCGATGGGGGTCCCCCCGCTCGAGCGCAGCCGAGAGTGGGGGAGCGACAAGCCACAACGATCCCGCACCCGCCCACGAACCCCATGTCCAGCGAAGCGCTTAGGCTCTGTTCCCGTGCCAGCAGCGAAGGACAGTACGAGCGACGACGGCCGCGCGGAACCCCAGGACCCGGAAGGCCCGGCGGGGCCACAGGTCCCGCAAGCATCCCGTACGCCCGCGAAAGCCTCCCGTACGCCCGCGAAGAGCGAGCAGACGCGGGCCCTGATCCTGGAGACGGCGATGTGCCTGTTCCAGGAGCGGGGTTACGACCGGACGACGATGCGGGCCATCGCCAAGGAGGCCGGGGTCTCCGTCGGCAACGCGTACTACTACTTCGCCGGCAAGGAGCATCTGATCCAGGGCTTCTACGACCGGATCGCCGCCGAGCACCAGGTGGCGGTCCGGTCGGTCCTGGACCGCGAGACGGATCTGGAGGCCCGGATCGCCGGGATCCTCGGGGCGTGGCTGGACGTCGCCGCGCCGTACCACGAGTTCGCGGTGCAGTTCTTCAAGAACGCCGCCGACCCAGACAGCCCGCTCAGCCCCTTCTCCCCGGAGTCGGAGCACGCGCGCGTGGAGGCCATCAGCGTCTGCCGTGAAGTGCTCGCGGGCTCCAAGGCCAAGGTCTCGGCCGAACTGCGGGACATCCTCCCCGAGTTGCTGTGGCTCTCCCAGATGGGGCTCGTCCTGTACTGGGTCTTCGACCGCACCGAGGGCCGCGCACGCAGCTACCGCCTCGCCGAACGCGGCGCCCGCCTCATCTCCCTGGGCATCTCCCTGTCCCGCTTCCGCGCGCTGCGCCCCCTCGTACGCGAGGTGCACGGCCTCTTCACGGACTTCCTGCCGGGGATGACCCGAGCACTGCCCGACCCGACGAAGAGGCCCAAGGCTCAAGGACCCTGGGCCTCCTCGTCGAACGACTGAACGCGGTCAGTTCACCGCGTCCACCTCGTCCTCCGCGAGCTCCACGTCGTACACCAGCGGTCCCTCACCGACCGTCACATGGCGGGCGCGGACCCCGTGCCCGGGTGCCGTGGCCGACAGGAGGTAGGTGTCCGGGGCGGGCACCGAGACGATGTACGAGCCGTCGGCCAGGGAGGTCACCCGGTCGAGCTGGCGGCCGCCACCCTGGGAGAGCAGGGTCAGTACGGCGCCCTCGACCGGCTCCCCGTCCTCGCCGCGGACGAAGCCGTGGACCAGGGAGATGCCGCTCTCGCCGCTCTCGCCGTTCTCGCCGTCCTTTCCGAGCGGCACGCGCGCGTGCCCGTTGGCGTCCGCCACGCGCGCGTGGGGCACCCCTGCGACGGCCTCGTCGGCGTCCTCCCGGGGCTCCACCGCGAGATGCGGCAGTCGCTTGTCCAGCCACTCCGGCAGCCACCAGTTGGAGTTCCCCAGGAGGTGCATCGCGGCCGGCACCAGTGCCGTACGCAGGATGAACGCGTCCAGCGCGACCGCCGCCGCGAGCCCGATGCCCGCCATCGCGCCCTCCATGTCGCCGCTGAGGACGAACGCGGAGAAGACGCAGATCATGATCAGGGCCGCGCAGTTGATGACCCGGCTGGTCTCGGCGAGGCCGACCCGGACCGCCCGCGCGTTGTCCTTCGTGTGCACCCATTCCTCGTGCATACGGCTCACCAGGAACACCTGGTAGTCCATCGAGAGCCCGAAGAGCAGCGACAGCATGATGACCGGCAGGAAGGCGGTGATCGGCCCCTCCTTGCCGATGCCGAGGAGTTCCGTGCCCCAGCCCCACTGGAAGATCGCGACCAGGACGCCGAACGACGCGGCGGCCGCGATCAGGTTCATCAGGGCGGCCGTCAACGGCACCACCAGGGACCGGAACGCCACGAGGAGGAGCAGGAAGCCGAGCGTGATGATCGCCGCGACGAAGTACGGCAGCCGGTCGCCGGTCACGGACGCGAAGTCCTTGAAGATGGCGGTCACTCCGCCCACATGGGCCTCGGTCCCGGATTCCGGGATCACGTCGTCCCGCAGCCGGTCGATCAGCTGGTCCGTCTTCTCGGACTGCGGTGACGTGGTCGGCACGACCTGGATCACCGTGATGCCCTGAGCGGGCGGCGCGGCGGCGACCTGGGCGACACCGTCGGTCGAGCGGATGGTCGAGACGAGCGCGTCCGCGTCGCCGCGTTCCACGACCACCTGGAGCGGTCCGTTGAAGCCGGGCCCGAAGCCCTCGGCGAGCAGGTCGTACGCCTGTCGCGTGGTCGTCGACTCCTGGTGGTTGCCCTGGTCGGTGGCGCCGAGCCGGATCGACAGGACGGGCAGCGCCAGGATCACCATCGCGACCAGTGCCATGACGGCGACCGAGCGCGGGCGCCTCTCGACGTAGGCGGACCAGCGTGCCGCAAGGCCGCTCGCCTCCTCGGACTCCGGTCCCGTGGCGGCGAGCCGGCGCCGCTGCCTGCGGCTGAGGACGCGCATGCCGAGGAGTCCCAGAAGCGCGGGCAGCAGGGTGGTCGCGGCCAGGACGCTCAGGACGACCGTCAGCGAGGTTGCGATGACCACGCCGTCCAGGAAGCGCATGTTCATCACCAGCATTCCGGCGAGCGCGATGCACACGGTGCCGCCCGCGAACAGCACCGCCCGGCCCGAGGTGTTGAGGGCCGTGACGGCCGACTCCTCGGGCTTCATTCCGCGCAGGATGCCCTTCCGGTGCCGCGTGACGATGAACAGCGCGTAGTCGATACCGACGCCGAGGCCGATCAACGAGCCGAGCAGCGGGGCGACTTCGGGTACGTCCGTGACATGGCTGAGCAGCGAGGTGGCCATCAGTCCTGTGCCGAGGGCCGCGATCGCGACGACGAGCGGCAGCAGCATCGCGAAGAGCGAGCCGAAGGCGAGGAAGAGGACGACCGCCGCGGCCACGATGCCGACCATCTCGGCGATGCCGGTGGGCGGCTCCTGGATCCGGGTGATCGCCTGACCGCCCAGCTCCACCTGGAGACCGGCGCGTTCGGCGTCCTGCGCCGTGTCAACGACGTCCTCCACCAGTTCCTTGGGCACACCGTTCGCCTGCTCGGTGAAGGTCACCTGGGCGTAGGCGATCCGCCCGTTCTCACTGATCTGCGCCGCGCCTTGGGACGCGTACGGGTTGCTGACCTCGCCGACGCCCTCCATCCGTCCGATCTCGGCCAGCGCGGGCTCGATCCGGGATCGTACGGACGCGTCCCGTACGGTTCCGTCGTCGACCTTCCACACCACCGTGTCGGTGTCGCCCGCTCTCTCGGGGAAGGCCTTCTCCATCAGGTCGTACGCGTTCTTGGAGTCCGTGTTCGGAAGGGAGAAGGTATCCGCGTAGTTCGTACCCGCGGTCGATCCCGCGAAGCCCAGCCCGAACAACGTCCCCACCCACAGCAACAGGACCACCAGCCGGTGCCGGTAGCACCAGCGTGCCAATGTCGCCACGCCTCAACGCTCCTTAGTTGTCGGTCGGTTGGTCCCCCAGGTCCTGCGGCTCAGCATCGGGGCGGCAGGCGGGTGTGGACACGGATCAGCCATGACTCTCAAGGAACTCCAAAGCGCGGAAAGGCCCCGATGTCAGTGCCCCCGCTGATACTGGGAACATGACCGTTCACAACGGGCACGAGGGGGAGACGGGGCACATGAGCCTGCACGAGGGGGCCACCGTCCTGGTCGTCGAGGACGAGCCGAGCATCGCCGACGTCCTCGCCATCGCCCTGCGCTACCACCGCTTCGAGGTGATGACGGCGGGCACCGTCCGCCAGGCGCTCACGCTCGCCGAGCGCACACGCCCCGACGCCGCGCTCCTCGACGTGATGCTGCCGGACGGCGACGGCCGCGCGCTGGGCCGCGAACTGCGCGCGAGGCGCCCGGACCTGGCGCTGGTGTTCCTGACCGCGCGGGACGCGCCCGCTGAGATCGTCGGCGCGCTCGGCTTCGGCGACGACTACATCACCAAGCCGTTCAACATCGACGAGGTCGTCGCCCGGATCACCGCAGTCCTGCGCCGCACGCGTCCGGCCGACGTCCTCCCTCAGCGCCCGCCGCTGCGCTACGGCGACCTGGAGCTGGACGAGACGACTTACTCGGTGCACCGCGCGGGCCGCTCGGTGGAGCTCACACCGACGGAGTACGCACTGCTGCGTTTCCTGGTGCGCAACGACGGGCGGATCGTGTCCAAGGAGCAGCTCCTTCGTCACGTCTGGCAGTACGAGCACTCGGCCGAGTCGACCGTCGTCGAAACGTACATCAGCTATCTGCGACGCAAGCTCGACTGCCTCGGCGCGCCCGTGATCACCACCCGCCGGGGTGTGGGATACGGGCTCGCATGAGCATCCGGCGCGGCCGGTGCCGCCGCGGCATCCACTCCCTGCGCGGCAAGCTGACGCTGGCGAACGTGGCGCTGCTGGCGCTGGGCGTCGTCGTGGCGACCGCGGTCAGCCTGATGGGCATGCGGACCTACCTGCTGGACAGCGTCGACACCCAACTGATGGCGACCCGCGACTCGGTCGGGGACTCCAAACTCACCCTCGAGCAGGTCGACTCGCTGAGCGCCCTGGCCGCCGTGCGCTCCCGGATCTCGCCCACTCCCTCCGACAAAGAGGCGGACGCCGACTCGTTGGTGCAGGACGGCCTCTTCGTGGCAGTGGACGATCAGGGGCGTCCCACGGCCATCGGCCCCTTCGCGCCCACCGAAACGCAGCGCACGCTGGCCGCGGCGGTGGACGATCCGGCCGCCCTCAGCAGAGACGAGGAACCGCACGACCTCAAACTGGACGGCACCCCCTACCGGGTCACCGCCGCGCCCCTGGCCGACGGCACGACGGTGCTGATGGCCAGGTCGAGCGGGGCCGTGCACGAGGTGATCCGCAAGGCGGCCGTGCTCGACTTCACCGTCGGCGCTCTGCTGCTCGCGCTGCTCGCCGTACTGACGACCCTCAGCGTGAGGCGCCGGATGCGCCCCCTGGAGGACATGGTGGAGACCTCGTCGGCGATAGCCGAGGGCGATCTGACCCGCCGCGTGCCCTCCAGCCACCATCCCACCGAGGAGGTCGAGCAGCTGCGGCTCGCCCTCAACTCGATGCTCCACCAGGTCGAGTCGGCGTACCGCACACGCGAGCGCAGCGCGGCCCAGCTGCGCCGCTTCGTCGCGGACGCCTCGCACGAGCTGCGTACGCCGCTGTCGGCGATCCGCGGCTATCTCCAGCTGTACGACAAGGGGATGCTGCGCGAACCGGTCGAGCGCAAGCGGGCCTGGGACCGGATGAACTGCGAGGCCGACCGCATGGGAAGGCTCGTGGACGAGCTGCTCACCCTGGCGCGGCTCGACCAGCAGCCCGAACTGCGCTTCAAGAACGTCGACCTGAGCCGTCTCGTGCGGGACGCGGCCGAGGACCTGCGGGCCCAGCAGCCCGACCGCCCGGTGACGGTGAGCGCCGAGGGTGCCCTGCTCGTGCACGCCGACGAGTCGGGGCTGCGGCAGATCCTGGGCAACCTCGTCGGGAACATACGTACGCACACGCCCGCCGACGTGCCGGTCACCCTCGGTCTGGAGCGGGAGAACGGGATCGTACGGCTGTGTGTCGCGGACGAGGGGCCCGGGCTCGCGGAGGATGACGCGGCGCGGATCTTCGACCGGTTCTTCCGCGCGGGCGGCGGCGCGGGCAGCGGCCTGGGGATGGCGATCGTGCAGGGCGTGGTGGCCGCGCACGGGGGCGAGGTCGAGGTGCGGACGGCTCCGGGCAAGGGGCTGGCGGTGACGGTGACGCTGCCGGCTCGGACGTACGGCTGACGGCGCCGCTCGTCGGGTGGTCAGGGGGCCGGTACGAGCGCCCACACCGTCTTGCCGTAGCCGCCCCGGGCCCAGACGCCCCAGGCTGCCGTGAGGTGCTCGACGAGGTGCATGCCGCGTCCGGACTCGTCCTCCTCGTCGTCGACCGGCCGAAGGCGCGGCTGTGCCGGGCTCGCGTCGGAGACCTCGATGAAGCAGGAGCCGCCGGCGAGCGCGGTCACCGCGACCTCGAACTCCCGCTCATGGTGGGCGTCCCCCCGGCCGAACCCTGAAGCAGGGCCATGGCGCACCGCGTTGGTCGCCAGCTCCGAGACGAGCAGCACGGCGTCCTCGAGCGCCGTTTCGCCCGCGCTGTGCCCCCAGTCCGCCAGATGGTCGCGCACCCGGCGCCGGGCGATCCCCACCGAGGCCGGATGTCTGGGCAGCCGGAAGGAGTTGCGTCTCAACACGTTTACTCCCCCCTCTGCACACATCCCCGTCACATCATGCTGTGTGGAGCCGACGCAGCGCGTCACGTATGCAACCGTCAACCCCGCGTGAACGCGTCAATTCCAGGAGAGGACCGACAGCCGGAAGACGTCGGTCCCGGCCGCGAACCAACCGTCGGCGGGACGGTGAACAGGGCACTCACCGTCGGACGCGTGTCGTTTTCGGCCGCTTTCACCGGTGATTCTCTGGCCTGTTTGCAGCGCGCCGAGGCGCGTGATTCAGCCTCAGGCCTGCCTGGAAGCCAGTTCCACGACCGTGATGTCGGACGGCGCGCCCACCCGCGTCGGCGGTCCCCACGCGCCCGCGCCCCGGGAGACGTACAACTGGGTGTCGCCGTAGCGCTCCAGGCCCGCGAGGGTCGGGTTGGCGAGGCCCGCGACGAAGTTGCCGGGCCAGAGCTGGCCGCCGTGCGTGTGACCGGAGAGCTGGAGGTCCACGCCGTGGTCGACGGCCTCGTGGATCTGCACCGGCTGATGGGCGAGGAGCACGCACGCGCGTGCGCGGTCCCGGTCGCCGAGCGCCTTCGCGAAGTCGGGCCCCTGCCCCTCGTCCTCGCCCGACACGTCGTTGACACCGGCGAGGTCGAAGCCGGCCAGCTCCGTCCTCGCGTTCTCCAGCGGCGTCATCCCCAGTTCGCGTACGTGCTCGACCCACTGCTCGGCACCGGAGATGTACTCGTGATTGCCGGTGACGAAGTACGACCCGTGCCGCGCCCTCAACTGAGCGAGCGGCGCGGCGGCGGGCCCCAGGTCCTTCACGTCGCCGTCGACGAGATCGCCCACGACCGCGATGAGATCGGGCTGCGTCCAGTTGATGGTGTCGACGACCTTCTGGGCGAACCCGCGCCCGATCACAGGACTCAGATGGATATCGCTGACCACAGCGATCCGAAACCCGTGCACGCCCCGCGGCAACTTGGCCAGCGGCACGGTGACGCGCTTCACCTTCGGTCCTCTCAGCACCCCGTACGTCCCGTACCCGACCGTCCCCAGAGCAGCGGCCGCGGCGGTCCCGCCCACGACACGCGACACGAAGAGCCGCCGGGAGGGACCGGTGGCCGCGGGCTCCGGCTCCCCGGTGCGCCCGGACTCCTCGGTGCGCTCCGGCTCCTCGGTGCGCTCGGGCTCGGCTTCGGGGGCGGCTGCTCCCGCGGGCACGGGTACGACCTCGCGTACGCCCACTGTCTCGGCCGCGGGCACCGCACGCCGACGCGACACCACTCGCCGCACAACCGGCCGCAGCACCTCTCCCACCAGCAACGCCAGCATGAGATAGAGCACCAGCGCCAGCCACAGGAACCCCGGCCACGCCAGCACCTGTTGGAGCCAGAACGGCGCCCCGCCCCGCTCGGATGCCATCGCCGCGAAGAAGAGCAGCGGCCCGGCGATGAACACGCCCGCGCCCACGCGCCGGACGAGCCCCGGCCCGGCGGTCGTGTCGCGCACCAGGCGACGCCACATGTACCAGTGCAGTGTGCCGAAGGCGGCCAGAACCACCAGGGCTACGAGCAGAAAGACGATGACCATGCGACAGCTCTCCGTTATGACGTGTGGCGCATGGCTCGAACACCGCGCAACCCGATGACCCCGACGACCGTCCCAAGGACAAAGGAGATTACGGCGAGCGTCAGGTGTACCCAGAAGTACCCGGTCGGATCGCCCGCGTCGTCGAAGGCCAGCCCGCTGCCGTCCTTCCACAGGTTCTTGACGAAAGTGATCCAGATGACCCAGCTCCACACCCCGAAGGCGAGCAGGAACCAGGAGACGGAACGGCTGAGCTTCATGCGTTCAGTATCGCTGCCGTCGATCGGGCGCCGCGTCCGGGGTGCGGAGGGTGACGGCGGGGAGGGCGACGCGACTTCCCACTCGGGGCCATGTACGTTCTCGACCGTGCCCGCCATGAAAAAGACCACCAAGTCGTCCTTGCTGGTCACTTCCGCCACCTTGTTGTCCTTGTCGCTCACCGCGACCGCGATCGCCACCGCGCCCGCGTTCGCGGACGAAACGCCGACGGCAACCCCGAAGTCGACGCAGAAACCGAAGAGCAGCGCATCGCCGAGCGCCACACCCCCGGCGAACATGTCGACCGTGGGCGGCGCCCAACTCGGCAGGGCCGGCACCCAGGTGAACCTCGGCGCCGGCGCCCCGGTGCTCCCGAAGGACCTGAGCGCGCGTTCCTGGGTCGTCGCGGACGCCGAGTCCGGCGACGTCCTGGCCGCGAACAACGCGCACTGGCGGCTGGCCCCGGCGAGCACCCTGAAGATGCTGTTCGCGGACACGCTGCTGCCGAAGTTCAGCCAGAGAGAGGAGAAGCACAAGGTGGTGCCCTCCGATCTGGCGGGCCTCGGTCCGGGCTCCAGCGTGGTCGGCATCAAGGAGGACGAGACTTACACGGTCAAGGATCTCTGGCTCGGCGTCTTCCTCGCCTCCGGCAACGACGCGGTACGCGTCCTGTCCGCGATGAACGGGGGCCTCGACAAGACGGTCCAGGACATGAACGCGCACGCCGAGGAGCTCCAGGCCCTCGACACGCAGGTGGTCAGCCCGGACGGCTACGACGAGGTGGGGCAGGTGTCATCGGCGTACGACCTGACCCTCATCGCCCGCTCCGGAATGCAGAAGAAGGACTTCCGGGAGTACGCCTCGACCGTGCGCACCAAGTTCCCGGGCGAGACAAAGAAGGACAAGAAGGGCAAGACGACCCGTAAGTCCTTCGAGATCCAGAACACCAACCGGCTGCTGACGGGCGCCACCAGCCTCGGCGTCTACAAGGGCATCGCGGGTGTGAAGAACGGCAACACCACGAACGCGGGCTCCACCTTCACCGGTGTCGCCGAGCGCGACGGCAAGGTGCTCCTCGTCACGGTCATGAACCCCGAGAAGGAGGAGGCCAACGAGGTCTACAAGGAGACCGCTCGCCTTCTCGACTGGGGTTTCCAGGCGGCGGACAAGGTCCAGCCGGTGGGTGAGCTGGTGCCGCCGAAGGGCGCGGACACGGGCGCGCAGCCGGACGCGGACGCCTCCGGTGAGGCAGGAGGAGCCGGGGATGCGGGCGGCTCCGGTAAGGGCAAGGCCGTCGCCGCCTCGGCTCAGGAGTCGGGTTCGAGCGGTGTCGGCATCGCACTGGGGATCACCGGCGGTCTGCTCGTGCTCCTCGCCGGCGGGGCTTTCCTCGTCAACCGCCGGTGGCCGCTGCCCGACCTGATGCGGCGCCGCCCGCGCCGCTGACGTCCGCCTCTTCGGTGGTCCTGGAGGAGTCGTTGCCCTCGGAGTCGTTGTTCTCGGTGGAGTCGTCTGCGGGGACGTCCGGGGAGTCGTCCTTCCGCGTCGCCGTCCAGGCGGCGCAGAAGAGGACGAGCTTCGCGGTGAAGTTGATCCACAGCAGCAGCGCGACGGGCACGCCGAAGGCGCCGTACATGTTCTTCGAGGCGACGCCCTTCATATAGCCGCTGATCAGCAGCTTCAGCAGCTCGAACCCGGCGGCCCCGAGCAGCGCGGCGGTGAACAGCCGGCGGCGGGTCGGCTCGACGCCGGGCAGCAGCGTCAGGACGTACAGCAGGAGCAGGAAGTCGGCGAGGACGGCGATGGCGAACGCCGTGGTCTGCAGCAGTGCGCCGCCCCAGCCGGCCTCGTCGATACCGAGCTGCCGGGCGGTCCAGCCGACCATCGTCGCCGCGACGGCGGACGCACCGATGGAGACGAGCACGGCTCCGCCGAGTCCGACGAGGACCCCGGCGTCCTTGGCCTTGCGCAGCACGGGGTTCTCGTCGGGCTCGGGCAGCTCCCACACCGCCCGCAGGCACTCACGCATGGAGCCGACCCAGCCGATGCCGGTGAACAGCAGCACGGCGCCCGCGATGACGCCGACGGTGCCGGCATTGTTCACCAGGCCGCCGATGTCCAACTGTTCGGAGATGCCCGGGATCTGTTCGGCGATCTTGTCCTCGAGCTCGCGCTGCCCGTTCTCGTCCAGGGTCGCCGCGGCCAGCGCGGCGGCGACGGTGATCAGCGGGAAGAGCGCGACGAAGCTGATGAAGGTCATCGCGGCCGCGAGCCGCGTCCACTTGACCCGGTCCAGGCGTTCGTACGAGCGCCACGCGTGCGTGGTCATCAGACGGGTGACGACCGGCCCGATGCCGGGGAGCTTTTTCAGCCAGTCCATGATCCGACTCTGCCCCCTTCGCCGAAGACAAATGTTCGGGTACCCCAAAAGCGCAGGACAGTGGCGAACGCCATGCCGATTCCGGCGCCCGAGACGGTGTCCGCGCGCTGCGAGGTGAGCCCGAGGCCGTAGTGGCTGACGAGCAGGCACAGCAGCTGGACGAGGGCGCCCGCGATGTTCACCGCGAAGAAGATCCCGTACTGCCGCAGCCTGCACTGCCGCAGCCCGCGTGTGCTCTTGTGCCGGTAGGGGCCGAGCGCGTTGCCCGCGTACGCGAGCGAGCAGCCCGCCACGAACGACAGCGCCTTCGCGGTGAGCGGGTCCAGGCCCACGGGCCCGCGCAGCCAGACGAAGAGGGCGAGGTCGGCGGCGTACGCGAGGAGCCCGACGGTCGCGAAGCCGAGCAGTTCCTGGACCGCGGGACGCTGCGCGTGGCTCACGCGCCCGCTCCCGGCTTGCGGCTCACCAGTCGGCCACCGCCAGGGCGTACATCACGAGCCACACCACGCCGATCAGGGCGAGCGCGCGGTCGCGCAGGACGACGTCCTCGGGCTCGCCCGCGGTGCCGCGGTCGGCGAAGACCGCGTACCGCAGGACCGCGAGGACGAAGGCGACCATCGACAGCTGCCGCCAGGGCAGCACGCTGGTGTGCGGTACGCCGCCCTCCTCCAGGGCCCACAGGCAGTAGCCCAGGACGGCGACGCCGGCCGCGAGCTGCCAGACGAACCGGAGGTAGCCGGTGGTGTATTCCGTCAGCAACGCGCGCGTGGCGCCCGCTTTACCTGCCATCTGCACGGCTTCGGAGTAGCGCTTGGCGGCGACCATGAAGAGCGCGCCGAAACCGGTCGTGATCAGAAACCAGCGCGACAGCGGAATGCCGAGCGCGACCCCGCCGATCATCGCCCGCATCAGGAATCCGGTGGTCACCACGGCGAGATCGATGACGAGGATGTGCTTGAGGCTGACGCAGTACGCCAGTTGCATGCCCAGGTAGGCGGTCAGCAGGGCCGAGGTGAGCGGCGAGCACAGGAACGCGGCGGTGGCCGGGGCGACGACGGCGAGGACGGCTCCCACGGCGTACGCGACCGGGACAGGCACCTGCCCGGCGGCGACCGGGCGTCGGCGCTTGACCGGGTGGGCGCGGTCGGCGTCCGCGTCCCGGGCGTCGTTGATCAGGTACACAGCGGCGGCGCAGGCCGTGAACAGCACGAAGACGAGCGTGACTTGAGTGATCGCGTGACGTGAGAAGAGCTCGCCCGCGGCGGCCGGAGCGGCCACTACGAGGACGCTTTTGACCCACTGTCTGGGACGGGCCGTCCAGAACAGGCCTCTTAGGAGGCCGATTTTCGGTGGCTCGGGCTGCCGCTGTCGCGTCCTCTCCCGAAGGGCCGTTTCAGCCATGGTCACAGCCTCTCGGCGTCATGATCACGGCCTCCTGACGTCATGGTCAGGCCTACCGGCATCCGGCGGGTCCCGATCCCGGCCGTCAGCATCCACCGGGATCCGAGCCGGGCCGTGAGCGCGCCGAGGGCCGCACCCGCCGCCACGTCCGAGGGGTAGTGCACGCCGACGACCAGCCGCGAGACGCACATCGCGGCGGCCAGCGGCGGCACCACGCGCGCGCCCAGCGCCCCATAGGCCACGGCGGCCGCCGCTGCCGACGTGGCGTGCGAGCTGGGGAAGGAGTGCCGGCCGACCGTGCGGACCAGGGCTTCGACGTGCTCGGGGCGCGGGCGGCGCACGAGGCGCTTCACACCCATGCTGGCCAGGTGCGCGCCCGCGGTCAGGGCCGTTCCGCGCAACCAGGGGCCGCGCCGCTCACGGTCCACGGCGGCACCCGCGAGCCCGGCCGCGAGCCACAACGCACCGTGCTCCCCCGCCCAGGACAGGGCGCGGGCGGCGGCCGCGACGCGTGGGTCCGCACCGCAGCCGTGGAGAGCCGACAGGAGCCGGTGGTCCATGTCGTCGAGGTCGTCCATGCCGATTCACTGTTCACGGCCACCACTCCGGAACTCCGGCAATATCGATCGACATCCCATTAATCACCCGTTTCGGCGAGAGTGATGATGCCCGGTTGTTTCATTGATAAAGAGCGCATATGCGGGCGATACGGTCACCGATATGCCTGCCGACTCCGCGTCCTCCACCGTCGTTTCCGGTTCCCATCCGGTGCCCGTCACGGGCTGGGGCCGCACCGCCCCTACGGCCGCCCGTCTGATCCGCCCTCGTACGTACGAGGAGGCCGCGGCAGCCGTCCGGGCGTGCGGGGCCCGCGGGGGCATCGCACGAGGGCTGGGG
>NZ_JAAKZY010000241.1 GCF_011045015.1 Streptomyces scabichelini
TGTATAGGAGACAGGCCGGGGGGCCAAACGGGGGGCCAAACGGTGCAGCCGAATAAGGACGGTCCCGGACAGTAATGGACAGTGCCGGAGGCGAACGAGCAGGTCAGTGACCAGCGGTACAAGGTCACGAGGGGGTCTGATCGCGTTCGGGACGAAGAGGTCGTGGGTTCAAATCCCGCCACCCCGACAGCTGAAACAGCAGGTCAGGTCCGGTTCTCCTTCTTGGAGAACCGGACCTGATTTGCGTTTTGGAGTCGCTGGGGAGTGAACGGGGAGTGGATCAAGGAAATCCACTCCCCAGAGGTTGCCCGCAGTCGTACCAACCCTGGTTCGCGCCTCCGATGCGGAGACCGCCGGCCTACATTCCGTGGCCATGAGTTCGGTACGGGACGCCCAGCCGTTCACAGACCTCGGTCAAAACGTCCACTGCGGGGCCTGCCCCGCGTGGTGGCGGAGGGCGCGCGTCGCACCGAGGACGCCACGCCCCGTGACACAACCCCTGTACGACACGACACTGCCGGGTGATGCACCTCACAGGCCTCAACTGTCGGGCGCGTACAACCTTTTCACTTCACCGATGATCAAGACTGCGCGGCCGCTGTGGCCGTGCGTGATTTGGGTCCGCCCGTCCGCGATCTGTATCCGCCCGTCGATAGTCGATAACGGAGCTTCCTCATGTCCCAGCACTCCCGCAATAAGTTAACGTCCGGCAAGAAGGTGATCCTGGGCGTCAGCGCACTGGTCGCCTCCGGGCTCGCCGTCGGCCTGCTCGTCACACCGTCCGCGATGGCGGGCGGGACCGACGCGGCCGAGGCGCTGGAGCAGAGCAAGGCCGCGGCCGCCGACGCGTCGGCGGCGAAGGCCGCCGCGCCCAGGACCCTGGCCGCGAGCGCTGCCGACTCCACCGTCGTCTCCGGCGTCACCGTCAACGGCGGCAACAGCGCCAGCGTCGGGACGACGAACACGCAGACGATCACCGTGAAGTGGACGGTCAGCGGCGGGTCGACGCTCTACGGCAGCCACGCGTCGATCTGGCGCGGCACCGACCAGGACAGCGGACTGAAGCAGTACATGCTCTCCGAGCAGTTCGAGGCAGACACCGACCCCTGCGTCCAGTCCGGCGACGGCACGTTCAACTGCACGGCCACCTTCAAGATCGACCCCCAGGACCTCCTGACGAACGAGGATGCCGGAGCCTGGAAGATCGAGCTCTACGCAGTCACCGAAGCGACCACCGACGTGCGCACCGAAAACGCCAAGACCTGGTACCTCAAGCGCTGGTCCCGGCTGAGCAACAACGCGGCCCCCGAGCCCGTCGCCAAGGGCAAGACGATCACGATCACCGGCAAGCTGGAGCGCGCCAACTGGGACACTCACAAGTACGCGGGCTACACCCAGCAGACCGTCCGCCTCCAGGAGCGTTCGCTGACCGGCTCGTACGCCACCACCAGCAGCCACAGCACCGGCACCGGCAGCCTGGCGGGCGTCGAGAAGCAGACTCGCACCGCCACCACCGACCGCTGCTACCGCTACAAGTTCGAGGGCACCTCTACCACGCCGCCGGTCACCGCCACCGGTGACTGCGTGGACGTGCGCTGAGCCCACTGACCTGGCTGACCGCACCGGGTCAGCCAGGCGGCGCACCCATGCTCGTCCCGGTGTTGGCCGGCCTGCGGATCCGGTGGCGCGGTCCGGTCCGGCCCCGCTCCCGCCCGGACCACCTGCGCGGTGACAAGACATCCCACGCGGATAAGAGTCAAGCCGCGGAGGCGGAACGATCGTCCGGATGGATCGGAAATGCCTTGAACTCGTCGTAGAGCTGGCCGTGCTGGAGGCAGTAGAAGAGCATGCCCATGAAGCGATTGAAGAGATTGCGTTGTGCCGCGACGTGGCGGTCGCCCGCTTCCCTGCGGCGGTCGTAATGGGCCCTAGCACCTGCTGACTTGGTAAGCGATACGAAGGCCCACACGTAGCCAGCGGCCGCCAGCCTCTGATTCTTGATCCTCCGGCTCATGACCGTGCGGCTCTTACCACTTGCCCGAGTAACTGGGGCGCTTCCGGCGTATGCCTTGGCGGATGACCGGTGCATCAGGGTGTTCGTCGAATGCGGCAGCCGTAGATTCCTCGAGCTGATCCGCATTGCGGCACGCGGTGTTGAGCTGTCTGAGCAGAGCAGTTGCCTGCTGGCCAAATGCCGCTTCCACCTGAGGAAGCTGGTGGAGATAGTCGCGCTGGAACACTTCATGGAGCCGGTCGGCTTCAGCCTCGATGCCGCGTACTCGGCCGGCCTTCTTGAGCAGAGACTGCAACCGACGCCGCGTGAGCGTTGCGGCGATGGCCGGTGTCGGGGCCGCGGCGAGGATGGTTCGGGCTTCCCGTGCGCACAGGCCGTGCTTGTGTGCGGCGAACGCGTCCAGGATGGCCGGGTAGAACTCGTGCAGCTGGGAGCGGAGCTTGTTGCTGGCCTGACCGCGGTCCCAGACGGCATCCTGTTGTGCTCGGGCAAGCACCGCGATGGCCTGCACGAGCTCGGAGTCCGCAGGCAACGGCCGGTGAGCGGCCATGTCGGTCCGCAGGATGTTCGCCAACACCGCGGCGTCGATGGCATCGGATTTCCTCCGGGCCACGGAATGACGATCCCGGTAGCTGGCAACCGCCAGCGGGTTGATCGCGTGAACGGGGCGGCCGGTGGCCCGCAGACACGCGACGAGAAGTCCACGGGACGTTTCGATCGCAACGGGAATCACGGCGTCAGCGCGGTCGCCGTTCTCGCCCAGCAGGGCAATCAACTGAGCAAATCCCTCCGCATCATCGTTGATCCGGTGCTTGGCGAGCTGCTTCCCACCGGCATCGACCAGAGCTGGACTCAGAAGCCTCACCAGAATCCAGGGCAGCGTGAGTACCGCAGCGTGGAATACACCGACCGGGAAGGGATGATCTACGGGCGCGCGCTTCCGGACGGCGAGCTCCCTGCCGACCCGATCGCCGCGTACCGAGAGGCAAGGGAGGCCAAGCACTGAGCCTGCGGAGCCCGGTACCCGGGGAGTGAACGGGGAGTGGATCAAGAAAACTGAGCCGATCCGCGCCCACATTGACCAACGTAGACCAAGCCCCTGACCTGCACAGATACCCAAGCCCTCTGATCGGCGATCTTTCCGCACGTTATTCGGGACGAAGAGGTCGTGGGTTCAAATCCCGCCACCCCGACAGTGAAATGTCAGGTCAGGCCCTTGATCCGAGAAATGGATCAAGGGCCTGACGCGTTTCGGGATTTCCCGCCGTCCGGCTCGGCCTGGGCGGTTGATCTTCCCGCCTGGCCTTCCCACCTGGCCCGCTGGACGGTGCCTGGCAGCCCCGTTCGGGCGATCTGATGGGCGAACTTCCCTCGTTCACCGATCTGTTCGGCTCCACGCGCGGCCGTGTAACCCGCGTCGCGGGCAGACTCCGTTCCTGGCGTGGAGCCCCGCTCCTGCTGCCGGGAACCAGCCACATGGTTAAGGCCTGCCGAGTTGTCTGCGGCAACAGCGTCAACGCGTACGCGGCAGGGCGTCGCACCGCTGATGCCGGCATTCGGTCGGCTGATACCGGCACTCGGTCGAACCCCCCGTCCTGACGCCCGGTTTACCTCGTCGGCTCCGGCTGTCACGATGCCGAATCCGGGGATGTTCGTCCCACGGCCGGGAGAGGCTCGTATGACAGACGTGTACTTGCGCAGACTGTCCCGTTGGCAGGCCGAGCAGCAGCGGAACGCCGTCGCGGACGTCCACGTCACGGCGTACCGCGGTGCCGCGGGTGCCGAATACCGTGACCGCCAGAGCTTTCTGAACCGGTTCGAGCAGCATGTGCAGCGCACCGACTTCGACATGGTGGTCGCCGACGCGGCGGGCTTGGTCGGCTGCGCCTACGGGTTCCGCGTGGCTCGTACCGGCGAGTGGTGGGCGGGCTTCCGCGACGAGCTGCCGACGGATGTCGAGGAACTCACGGCCTCGGGCCGGACCTTCCTGCTGGCCGAGCTGATGGTGCTGCCTTCCCAGCGGCGCCGCGGCATCGCGACCCGCCTCGGCGAGCGGTTGCTGGCCCGCCTCGACGCCGATCTGGTCGTCGCGGCCGTGGAGCGGCCTGGTGAAGGCGGCCGGAAGACCGCGGCGGAGGAGACCTTGCACGCCTGGGGATGGTCGAAGCTCGGCGAACTCGGCCCTCAAGTTGCTTCAGGCGTGGGTTCCAGTGCGGATGCCGGTGCTGATGCTGGTGCTGGTGCTGGTGCTGGTGCTGGTGCTGGTGCTGGTGCCGACCGGGAGGCGGCTGTTCGGGATGTGTGGATCCGCAGGCCGCTGCGATGATCCCGCGGCGTCCCAGGAGGGGAGGCGAGGCCCCACCCGGCAGCGCTCCTCACTGGGGCGAGCGGTCGGTGTCCGTACGGCTTGGTGGCCGACGCCTGGGTCAGGTCTGGGCCGTAGCCGGGATGCGCATCGCGTTGCATGCGTGTCCACATCGGCGCCGCGAGGTCGTCATACAGTGCCGGGGCAGCCGTCGGCTCGCGCCAGGGTCATGCCCGTCAGGGAGCCCGTCGGGGACGGAGCAACCCGGCTTGCCGGTCGTCCACGGCTGCGTGAGCCTAGGTGGTCGGAGAGTTCGGAGAGTTCGGAGAGTGACGAGGAACGGGGAGGCGGAATGGTGGGTGTGCTCCGGCACCTGGCGCGACCCGTCTGGCAGGGCGCCGGGCGGCTGACCACCCCGTTGCTGCCTGACGACTTTCTGGCCGTCGTCGATCCCCTGTGGTCGGCCAGATGGCCGGCAGGCCGGGTGGAGCTGGTACGGGCGGAGACGGCGGACGCGACGACTCTCGTGGTGCGGGCGGGGCGCGGCTGGTCGGGGCATCGCGCGGCCGGTCAGTACGTGCCGGTGGGAGTGGACATCGACGGCGCACTGCACTGGCGGACGTACTCGATCACGACCCCGCCGGACGGCTCCGGGCGTTTCGCGATCACCGTACGGGCAGTCCCGGACGGGCGGGTGTCCCCGCACCTGGCCCGCCGGGTCCGGCCCGGGGAGAGACTGCGCCTCGGTCCTGTCCAGGGGGATTTCGTGCTGCCCGGCCCGCCGCCTCCCCGCCTGTTGTTCCTGACCGGCGGTATCGGCATCACTCCCGTGGTGGCCATGCTGCGCGCGCTCGCCAGGCGCACGGGCCGCCGTCCGGACACCGTGCTGGTGCACAGCGCGCCGGACGCCGACCGGGTCGTCTTCGGAGGTGAGCTGCGTGCGATGGCCACCCGCGAAAGCTGGTTGACGTTGCACGAACACCACACCCGCCGAACCCGCCGAGAAGGGCGGCTGGACCGGGAACGCCTGGACGCTCTGTGCCCTGACTGGGAGAAGCGCGAGAGCTGGGCCTGCGGGCCGGAAGGGCTGCTCGCGTTCGCCGAGCGGGCCTGGCGCGACGCGGATGCCCTGCACCGGCTGCACCTGGAACGGTTCCGGCCGCCTTCACCGGCCATACCCGGCAGGGGATCGGGCGCGCACGGCGGGCGGGTGCGCTTCACCCGCAGCGGTGTCGAGACAGACGCCGGCCCGGCCACGTCCCTGCTGAATGCCGGTGAGGCGGCGGGTGTCCTCATGCCCAGCGGTTGCCGTATGGGCATCTGCCGCAGCTGCCTCAGCCCGCTGTCCGCCGGCCGGGTCCGCGACCTGCGGACCGGTGACGTACACGGCGAGCCGGGCGATCTGATCCAGACCTGCGTGTCGGGCGCCTGCGGCCCCGTGCACCTCGACCTGTAGAGACCACCCGCTGGAGACCACCCGCGCACATCGAACTGTAGAGACCACCGTCGAGCCTCGATGCCTGCCGGGCCTCGAGGCTTTGGGAAGGGAGAACCAGTGGCCACTGCGCTTGCTCTTGCGCCGCCCGAAGCCGACGCCTTCGGGCAGGAACTGGACCGCCTCCGCGCCGACGTGCTGGCCGAGCGCGGCGCCGAGGACGCCAGCTACATCCGTACCCTCATCACCGTGCACCGCGCCCTGGAGGCCGGCGGCCGGGCCTCACTGGCGGTTTCCCTGCTGCCGCCCGCCTGGCTGGCCGGGACGGCGATGCTCACCACGGCCAAGATCCTGGAGAACATGGAGCTGGGCCACAACATCCTGCACGGACAGTGGGACTGGATGCGCGACCCGGCCATCCACTCCACCACCTGGGAATGGGACTTCCCCACCCCGGCCGCCGCCTGGAAGCACACCCACAACGACCTGCACCACACCTGGACCAACGTCGCGGGCCGCGACCGGGACCTCGGCTACGTGATCATGCGGATGAGCGAGGACCAGTCCTGGCACCCCGTCCATCTCCTCCAGCCCCTCTACGGCGGGCCACTGCTGGCACCGGTCTTCGAGTGGGGCATCGCGCTGTACGACCTGGAGCACGAGGCGGTCCTGGAGGGCCGCAAATCCGTGCGCGCGTTCCTGAGCGACCTCGCCGGGGTGGCCCGCAAGGCGGCACGGCAGTTCACCAAGGACTATGTCCTCTTCCCGCTGCTGGCCGGCCCGTCCGCCCTGCCCTGTCTGCTCGGCAACCTCACCGCCAACGTCACCCGCAACATCTGGGCGCACACCGTCATCTTCTGCGGCCACTTCCCCGCCGGCGCGGACACCTTCACCGAGGACCAGATCGAGGGCGAGTCGCGCGGCGAGTGGTACGTACGGCAGGCCCTCGGCTCGGCGAACATCGACGGCGGCCCTCTCCTGCACATCCTCACCGGCAACCTCAGCCACCAGATCGAGCACCACCTCTTCCCCGACCTGCCCAGCAACCGCTACGCCCAGATCGCTCCCCGGGTGCGCAAGCTGTGCGAGAAGTACGGCATCCCCTACACCACCGGCCCGCTGCTGCGGCAGTACGCCTCCACCTGGGCGCGTATCTGGCGCCTGGCGCTCCCGTAAGGTCGAGGTCCTTGCTGCGGCGCCATCCGCGCCCGACTGGTGAGGTTCCCCGATAACCTGGAAGGACGCAGGGCTACCGAGCTCAGCGGGCTGCGACTGCCCACAGGGCGGGCAGGACCGGCCCGGATCAACGGCTCAGGAGGCAGGCCATGATCCATGCAGCCGATATCCGCGAGTGGCGCAACCGCAGCGTCGTCGATCCGAAGGGCCACAAGATCGGCGTACTCGAAGCGGTCTACGTGTACACGACCACCGACGAACCGGCCGTGGCCACGGTCCGCACCGGGCTCCCCACCCGCCAGCAGCTGGCCTTCGTGCCCCTCGACGAGGCGATCCTCGGACCGGACTACGTCAAGGTGTCCTACGCCAAGGCGCTGGTGAAGAAGGCGCCCTCGATCGGCGTGGACGACATCCTGCCCGCCGAGGCAGAGGAAGCGATCTTCCAGCACTACGACCTGACCTACCGGACAGGTGCAGGCGGCGAGCGGCAACTCGCTCGCCGCTGACAGTCCGCGCTCAGCCCGGAGGAGGTGTTCGGGTCATGGCTCTCTTGCTGTTTCTCGTTCTGGTCGCCGTCGTGCTGGGAATCATCGGAGCAGTTGCGGAGGGGCTGGGCTACCTGCTGATCATCGGCATCGTGGTCCTCGTGGCCGCACTGGCCGTCACTGCCGTGCGCTGGTCTCAGCGCTCCCGTCACCACCCCATCCGATAACGCACGACACCCTGTACTCCGTGGACCACCAGTTCCAGAAACACGTCTGGCGCTCGGCGGCAGCGGGCTTGGACGGAGGTCTTCTCGTCGCTGGAGACGACGTACTGGACACGCCGGGCTTTGGCGCGGAAGTCCGGGTCGCGGATGGAGATCCAGGACCGGTGCTGCCAGGGCTTGAGCACATCCTCGCGCAGCCGGCGGCGCACCGTCGACGCGGAGACGGTGTCGGTGATCCCGCGTGCGGTCAGCTCGGCGGCCGGCTCCGGGCAGGACCAGCGCTACAGCGGCACACCCGTCTCGGCTGGTAACTGGCAGGCCGGCGCCTTGGTCGCGGCGATCTGCACGGGGGTGAAGCGGGCCGGGCGCCCTGAGCGTTCACGGTCGGCCAGGGCCGGCAGGCCGCCATGGGCGAACCGGCCTATGGCGCGGCCGCGCCACAGGCCGCCATGGGCGAACCGGCCTATGGCGCGGCCGCGCCAGGGACGGACCGTGTCCAGATGCAGGCCGGTCTCGTGTGCGATGCGCGCGTTGGAGCGCCCCCGTGGCGCGTACAGGACGATCTGCGCACGGCGCCGTAGCCGGTGCTCGGTCTTGTGGCGATAGGCCATCTTGTTCAGTTTGTTCAGTCGCTCGCGCTCGGCGGCGGTCAGGACGATCGGGCAGGCCGGCGCAACGGGCATGACAGGCAGGCAGGCCGATCGGGAGAAGCGGAACACGAGGGGTCGCAGCCCTCCGGGCCTGCGCCGATATCCAACAGAACTCAGCCTTCCGCGACCGCCGACTCGATCAGGGACAGCGTCTGGTTGTCCGCGTCCACCTGTGCGCGGACGCCGAGAGGCAGCGGCAGGTTCGGCGAGGTGTGACCGAAGTCGACCTGTGCGAGAACCGGGATGTCACGTCGAGCCAGCACATCGAGTACCACGTCGCGTAGACCTGCGCGCTCTCCGCCGCCCTCGTGGGGTGTGACCTCGGTCGGGATGCCGACCACCATGGCCGCGATCCGGTCGAGCACACCGGACAGCCGCAAGGTATGCAGGTCGTTCCAGATCCGCGAGACCGGCCGCTGCAGTTCCTCCCAGAACAACACGGCGCCCTCGAACCGTTCGGCGGCCGGCGCGAACGGTGTCGCCTGCAGTAGCACCAGGCGGTTCAGCAAACCGCCGAACAGTGGTCCCTGCGCGCGGCCCGGCCGCCAGGTTTCCCAAGCCCCCATCGCCGGCAGCACGCCCGGCGCCTCGGCCTTGGTGAGCACACGGGTGTAGAGGTCGACGAGCTCGGAGCGACGGGTCTCGTCGCCCAGCGTGTACCAATCGCTGCCGAAACCGTGGGTGGCGATGTCGGCGTGGAAGCCGACGAGGCCGGTCTTGGCGTGCAACGCCATGTGCAGCAGCGAGATATCGCTGTAGCCAAGGATTGGTTTCGGGTCAGCCCGGATCGCGTCCAGATCGATCAAATCGAGATAGCCGATGGTCGCCTGTCCACCGGTATGCGCGACGATGGCCCGCACTTCCGGGTCCCGGAGCAGACCATTGAGTTCGTCGGCCTGCTCCGCCGGAGTGCCCGATGCCCACCAGCGATTCTGCGCCGGGTTGACCATCGGGCTGACCCGCACGCGGAAACCCATCCGCTCGAGTATCGCCACACCGCGGGCGAGCAGTGGTTCCTCACCCGGTTCAAGCTGGCCCGAGGGTGCGGTAACGACCACGAGGTCGCCGGAACGTAGCGCGCGGGGCCGAAGGATCGCGGGCATGGGGTCCCCTCCTTGTTGATCAACAACGGCGATGAACAAGACCCGTGCCGCCGATATTCCGCCTCCCCGACGTGATCAAGGCAAGCCCCGAGGTCTCAACGTCGCGAAGCGCAAGCAGTCGAAGGATCTGGTCGCGCGAGAGGCGCCGGTCAAACGCTTGGTAGCAGTCACCACCGCTGAAGCCAAGCCGGTACGCGTCGTGGGTGTCTGGGACTGGGATGACGCTGTACAGCAGCGAAGTACAGCACAGGTCAAGCTGCGAGAGGCACCTGCTCACCCTCTGCCGGGATCTGATAGTGGGCCCAGATCAGGTTCAGCTCGTGCTGGTAGTAGAGCGGGTACAGACCGGCGACGATCATGAGGATGACCCCGATCCACGGATTGCAGGTCCGCTGCATCCCGGCCGACTGCTGCATACGGGCAATGCGCAGACCGGTGTTGTAGACCGATACGAACGGGGGAACGATCACCAGCCATCCGACCGTGAGCGCCAGAAGAGCCAACACCGGATTGACCTCGATCCGCTGATCGAAGTCCCGAGCTTCGCGATTCACCTTGTAGTACCAGACCAGGTGGTAGATGCCCAGCGTGATCAGCGGCCAGATCAGCCAAACGAGAAAGATGTTGCGGGTCTTGCCAGCACGACCGGACATGACACACCTCCCACAAAGCCAGTGCATCACGACCAACCGCAACGCGCGCGTCGTGCGCGTCACCGGCATCCAGCATGACCACGGCGTTCGGCGCCGGTCCCTCCCCTCGTGGGGACCGGTGCCGAACGGTGGTGTCGTCGATGCGCGTCACACCGGCGCGCATCGAGGAATCGAGGAAAGGCAGGATCCGGGATCCGTGGTCGACCCGGCAGCCGCCCCGATGGGACCGGCTCCACGGATCACTCGAGATCACTCGATCTCACGCGAGATCACTCGACGAGACCGTCGCCGCCCTCTCGTAACTTCAGCGGAAGTCGACCGAGATCATGCGGCGTCATAGTTGTCTCTCCAAGCATGAGCTGATGGCCTGTTCGGGCACCGCGCGGTGTCTCGCGACTGGGTTGTGATCCTTCCAGTTGCGGCTGTCGCCGAGGAGGTGCCGGTCCCGGGCCAACGACTTAACCGCAGGTCAGCCGTATAAAGTGAGTTTTCCGGTCCGGATGCCTCCGGTTGTCCAGGTGGGGGAAGTGAGAGGTGGAGACCTTGAGCTCCGACTCGGAGGCACGCACAGCCTTCGCGGAACGCCTCGCACTGCTGTACAAGGAGGCCGGTAACCCTCCTCTCAAGAGCGTGGCCGAGGCCGTCGTCCGGCTTCAGCGGGTCGACGAGCGAGGGCGGTCCGTGCGGGTGTCCGCTCAGCGGATCAGCGACTGGCGACGGGCCAAGAACGTGCCCGCCCAGTTCGCCGCCCTCGCGGCAGTGCTGCACATCCTGATTCCCCAAGCACGGCGCTCGCGCCCCACACCGGTTTCCACGGGCCTGTACGACCTGGCCCAGTGGCAGCGCCTGTGGGAGCGCGCGGTGGCCGACCCGGTCGGCGACCGCCCCGCGACGTCTACGACATCCACGTCATCTGCGATATCTACGGAAGAGGAGGAGCGACGGTCGGCCGAAACCTCGAACGTTCCAGGTGGCGTGTGCCCATACCGGGGACTGGCTTCGTACCGTCAACAAGACGCCCGATGGTTCTTCGGCCGGGAGCGGAGCACGGACGCCCTCGTTGCCCGCCTCCGCGCAGCGGAGAAGACGGGCGGCTTGGTCATGCTCGTGGGAGCCTCCGGGGCGGGAAAATCCTCCCTGCTGAGCGCCGGCTTGGTGCCCGCATTGCAGAACGGCGCACTGAGCGACGAGGACGGCCGGGCGAGGGAGGTACTCCAACTCGTACCGGGTGGCGATCCCCTCGGTGAGCTGACCCGCCGGATCCCTGAACTTGCGCGCGTCGCCCCTGCCGCGGAGCAAGCCGGGGAACAGGCGGCGGCCGGGGAACCGACGGCGAAGGCGCCCGGTGCGCCCGGTGCACCCGGTACGCCCAGTATCCCGCAATTCGCCCACGAGGTGCGGGACGCCGTCACCACCTGGACGCGACGCGAGACATCCTCCCCCGCCCGTCCAGTCGTCATCGTGGACCAGTTCGAGGAGGCGTTCACCCTCTGCTCCGACGAGGCGAGCACGCGCGCTTTCATCCAGGTCCTCCATGCCGCGTGCACGCCCGACGACGCTCGCGAACCGGCCCCCGTGCTCGTGGTCCTCGGCATACGCGCCGACTTCTACGAGCGATGCCTCGGGTATCCCGAACTGGCCGACGCGCTGCAACAGCGGCACATGGTGCTCGGGCCGCTGACCACCACGGAGCTGCGCGAGACGGTGACCGGCCCGGCCAAGGCCGTGGGCCTGGAACTCGAACCGGGTCTGGCGGAACTGATCGTTCGGGAAGTGAGCTCCGACGGCCCCCGCGGGGCGCACGACGCGGGGATGCTGCCGCTCCTCTCCCACTGTCTGCTCGCCACCTGGCAGCGGCGGAAGGCGGGAAGGCTGACGCTGGCCGGCTACCGCGCGGCGGGCGGAATCCAAGGAGCGGTGGCGGCGACCGCCGAGCGGGCGTGGTCCGGGCTCGACCCGGCGGCACGTACGGCCGCGAGGCTGCTCCTGCTCAGGCTGGTGCGGCTGGGTGAGGACACCCAGGCCACCCGCAGGCGGGGGTCGCGTCGCCGGCTGACGGAGGAGTCGACGGACCCCGGCAAGACGGAGGAATCGCTCGAAGCGCTGGTGCGCGCCCGCTTGCTGACCCTCGACGCGGAGACCGTGGAGATCACCCATGAAGCGCTGCTCCACGCCTGGCCACGGCTGCGCGGCTGGATCGAGGAGGACAGGAACGGCAACCTGCTGCGCCAACGGCTGGAGGAGGACGGCAGGGCCTGGGAGGGCTCGAACCGCGACTCGTCACTGCTCTACCGGGGTTCCCGTCTGGAGCAGGCCGACACCTGGGCGAAGTCTGCCGGTGAAACCCTTCTGACCCGGAGCACGACAGAGTTCCTGGCCGCCTCGGTCAGGCTGCGCAAGCGCACGGTCCGGATCAGCCGCGGTGCGGTGGCGGCCCTGGTCGTCCTCACGCTGCTGGCCGTCGGTTCGGCGGTGGTCGCGTGGCAGGAGCGGAACGACGCGGTGTTCGAGCAGGTGGTCGCCGAAGCAGATCGCGTCCAGCACACGGATCCGTCGCTGTCCGCCCAACTCGACCTGGTGGCACACGACTTGCGGCCCGACGACGAGGACACGAAGAACCGGCTGATCTCTATCGTGAACGCACCGCTGGCCACACCGCTGCTCGGTCACACCGGCGCCGTCTACCTCACCTCGTTCAGCCCGGACGGGCGGACCCTGGCCACCGCCAGCAACGACCGCACCATACGGCTGTGGGACGTGAGCGACCCGACCCGCCCCGAACCGCTGGGCAAGCCGCTCACCGGCCACACGAGTTGGGTGAGCAGCGCGGTCTTCAGCCCGGACGGCAACACCCTCGCCGGCGCCTCGGACGACGGCACCATCCGGCTGTGGGACGTACGGGATCCCAGCCACCCGCGGCCGCTCGGCGCACCCCTGACCGGCCATGACGGCACGATCTACCTGATCGCCTTCAGTCCGGACGGGCGGACGCTTGCCTCCGCCGGCGACGATCACACCGTACGCCTGTGGAAAGTGGGCGACCCGAGCCGGCCGAAGGCGCTCGGTGCCCTGACCGGCCACACCGCCGCCGTACGCTCCGTGGCGTTCAGCCCCGACGGCCGGACGCTGGCGGCCGGTGGCGACGACAACACGATCAGGCTGTGGGACATGGCCGATCCGCGTCGTCCCGAGCCGATCGACACAGTGCTCACCGGCCACACCGACCTGGTGCACTCCGTGGCGTTCAGCCCCGACGGCCGGACCCTCGCCAGCGGCAGCGCGGACGACACCATCCGGCTGTGGAACGTCACCGACGCACGTCACGCGGCGCCGCTCGGCCCGCCGCTCACCGGCCACACGGGTCCCATCTGGTCCGTGGCCTTCAGCCCTGACGGAACCACGCTCGCCGCCGCCAGCCAGGACGGTACGGCGACCCTGTGGAACGTCAGCGATCCGGCGTACCCGTCGCAGGTCGGCGAGCCGCTCGCGGGGAGCAACGGCGAGATGTTCGCCCTGGGTTTCAGCCCCGACGGCCGGACCCTCGCCACCGGGAGTGGCGACAACACGGTCCGCCTGTGGTCGATACCGACGTCGGACATGACCGGCCGCATCGGAGCGTTCCGTCCGGACGGGCGGGTGCTCGCCACGGTCGCGCGCGACGGCCGGATCCGGATGTGGAACGTGGAGCATCCCCGCCGGCCCGTGTCGCTGGGCGAACCGTTCAGGCCCGGGCAGGGTGAGGTGCGTGTCCCGGCTTTCTCCCCCGACGGCCGCACACTCGCGGTGCAGACCGGAAGGCGCGCGGTGCGGCTGTGGAACGTCACCGACCCGGCTCGGCCTGTCGCCTACGGTCCGCCCGTCGCGCTGCGGACACGGATCGTGGCCGCGCTGGCCTTCAGTCCGGACGGGCGCATGCTGGCAACCGCCTATGACGAGCGCACCATTCAGTTGTGGGACGTCAGCGACCCGTCCCGGCTGCGTCCGCTCGGCGGGCCGCTCTCCGGCCACAACGGCTACGTCAATTCGCTCGTCTTCAGCCCGGACAGTCGCTCTCTCGCCAGCGCCGGCGCGGACGGCACCATCCGGCTGTGGAATGTCGCCGACCCACGTCATGCCGCCCAACTCGGTGCGCCTCTCAGGGGGCACCTCGGCCCCATCAACATGCTCGCCTACAGTCCGGACGGCCATACGGTGGCCAGCGGCAGCGACGACGGCACGGTCCGGCTCTGGAACGTCACCGATCCCCGCAGGGCGACCCGGCTGGGCTCCCCCCTCACGGGCCACACCGAAGCGGTCGTGTCACTGACGTTCAGTCAGGACGGCCGCACTCTGGCGAGCGGCGGCAACGACGGCGCGATCCGGCTCTGGAACGTCACCCTGCCGTCGGAGGCCGCCCCCATCGGTCAGTCGATGAGCCCCAATGCCAAGACAGGTAGTTTCTTGTCATTCAGCCCTGAAAGCCATGTGCTCGGAGTTTCGAGCGGCACCGATACCGTCCGGCTGTGGAACCTGGATGTCGACGATGCCATTCATCGCATTTGCTCGACCACTCGGGGTGTTCTGACGCCGGAAAAATGGCATGAGTATCTGCCTCGCCTTTCGTACGAGCCTCCTTGCGGTCAATGACGTCACCCCAGCCTGGTTCACTGCTTCCACCTGTTAGCCTTGGTCACAGCCCGATCGCCGGTGCATCCCCCGTCGCCGGCGGTCGGGCGCCGCCATGTCCTGCGGAGAATACGAGCAACGTGGCCGAATTGCACCCTTCGATGTCCTGCGATGCCTGCCTTCGATGGTTGCCGGAACTCATCCGCTACCAGGCACCCGATAGCGAGGGACTTTGCAATACGGCGGGGGCAGTTGGCCGGAATTACTCAGTTTGAATTCGTGGTGCCCGGTGGGCTGAACGCTCGAGTGAGCGGGCCGGGGCTACGCCGGGAAGAGTTCGGGCAGCAGCCGGTGGGCGTCGGCGCGGGCCGGTTCGACCGCGTCGAGGGGTGCCGACGATGCCGGCCAGCGCAGCGTCACGCCGATGTCCGCCCAGCCGCCGACGGTGGCCAGGAACTTGTCCAGCGCCGGGTTGGACAGCCCGCGCGCCTGCAACGGCGCGATGTGCCGGGCGAAGAACG
>NZ_JAAKZY010000242.1 GCF_011045015.1 Streptomyces scabichelini
GGTCGGGGTCGGTGTCTCCGACGGGGTTCCGGTGGGCGTCTCGCTGGGAGTGCTGCCGGATGTGGGCTCGGTGGTCTGCGTGGGCTCCGTGGGGGAGGTGGCCGCGGGCGCCGTCGGCTCGGTCGTCCCGGTCGTCTCGCTCGGCGAGGCGGATCCGGTCGGGTCCTCGGCGACGAAGGCGGCGTTCTCCAGGGCGGTACCGCCGCCGTCGCCGGTTGCGAGCCCCTTGTTCTTCGCCTCGGCCGCGGTCACGCCCGGGTCGACGAGGTTGATCTCGAGTCCCTTGGGCAGACCGGCACTCGCGGAACCGTCGGCGGCGACGACCCGCGCCTCGATTCCGTCGCTCGGCCCCACCCACAGCGGATCGGAGGCGCCGCGCGCCTCTTTCGCGCCGGGCTCGGCCTTGTCCACCGGGTGCAACTCCAGGTCCAGGGCCTGCCAGCCGGACCACTGCCCGGTCTCGCTGTCGCGCGTACGCACCTGCGCGGTGCCGTCGAGCGGCGTCGCCGAACCGGTCCAGGAGACGCCGAGCAGGGAGAAGGGATCGGTGCCGGTCCGCGCCACCTCGCGCCTGCCCGTACCGTCGCTCTTCATCGCGAGGTCGTGCACCTTCACGGGCCGCTTGCTGCGCGCGACGTCCGCGGCCTGGTCCGAACCCGGGCCCGCCACGGCGTACGTCACCGCCCCCGCGCCGCCCACAACCACCGCGACCGTCGTCAGCCATGCTCTCCGCTTCAGACTCAGCGGCTTGTACGCATGGGTCGTCCGGCGTCTCAAATGCCCCACCCCTAGGAAAACTTCACAAAATCCTCGCCCGTCACACAGGGCGGTCACCTATTCAGCGCCCATGAGTGACCGAATATCACTGGTGAGACCTGTGGGGTACATCACGTGCTGACTCACCTACCGACTCGCCTACTGACTCACGTACTGCTTCACGCCCCCCGCACTGTGACGTTTGTGGCGTTCCTCGCGCTTGGTCTGGTGGAACGGTCGTGGCTCTCGCGGGCCGCGCGTCACTGAGCAAGGGCGGAAGCGATGGACGCGGAAGCGATGGACAAGGAGAGGCTGCGGGCCGAACTGCGGATGAGGTGGCACGCGGCGGAGTTCGTCCGGAGCGCCACGGCACGCAACCGGCTGCCGCTGGACTACTCGGTCGACAGCCTGCGGGTCGTCGACTTCATCGTCGACGGGCTCCGCAAGAGCGGGCGCGACCGGGCGGCCGTGGCGCATGTGCTCTTCGGGCTCGGCGTCTACACCGGCGAGGTCCTCGTACGCAGGGCCGGTGCCACCTGGGTCGAATTCGACGACGCCCAGCGGGAGTTGTTCGGCCAGCCCGTGGGCGTACGGATGCCGGACGGGCGGGTGTGGAATCCGCTCGGCAAGGTCGTGAAGCGGTTCGAGGTGGGAGAGCGGGAGTCCGTACGGACCTTCTATCTGCAACTTCACGGGCGGGTGCGGCCGCGGGCCGGCGTGCGCGGTGGGGCGGGGGCGGCCGGCGGTGCCGCCGGGCCGGTGTGACATTTCTGTGGAGATCGGCGCTGATCGCCTTGGGGGCACGCCCCCGAGGCGATCCATGACGTGTGGCGGGGATTCGGTACGAACTCGGTGCGAACGAGGAAAGTGTTGGGCCAAGGAGGGGAACCCCGCCGCGGGCAGGCTGCCGACGGGGAACTGGGCGTGGCCGTCGCGCGAGCGCAGGAGGGGGACGAGTCCGCCTTCTCGGTCGCGTACCGGCTGGTGCAGCCCGGACTGCTCGGCTATCTGCGCGGTCTTGTCGGCGACGACGCGGAGGACGTGGCGTCGGACGCATGGCTGGAGATAGCCCGGGACCTCGGGCGGTTCCGCGGAGACGGGGCCGGGTTCCGCGGCTGGACCGCGACCATCGCCCGGCACCGGGCGTTCGACCATCTGCGACGGCAGAAGGTCCGGCCGCGGGCCTCGGTGCTGGATCAGGACGTCCTGGAACTTCCGGGCGGGCACAACACGTACGACCAGGCTCTGGAGTCCATCTCCACGGAGTACGCCCTCGAGCTGGTCTCGCGGCTGCCGCGAGACCAGGCCGAGGCCGTGCTGCTGCGGGTCGTGGTCGGACTCGACGGCCCCGCCGCGGCACGCGTTCTGGGCAAACGTCCCGGCGCGGTACGTACTGCCGCGTACCGGGGCTTGAAGCGCCTCGCCCTCCAGTTGGGCGCCGAAAGTGTGACGGATGAGGACCCTGAGACGCTGGGTGAGTCGGGATGAACGGCGATAGATCTTTGGGCAAGGGTGGACTTGGACATGGGTGAACGACACGGCGACCCCAGCCTTGAGTCCCTCCTTGCCGCCGCCGTACGCGCCGACGTCCTCGATCCCGCCGCCGAGGACCGGGCCCTCGCCGCCTTCCGCGCCGCGCGGGCCGCGAGAACGCATGACGCGCGCAGCCGGCGCCGGGACGACTGGCGGCCGCGGGCCGCGCGACGGGGCAGACGTTCGCTGCGGGCGACGCTGGCCGCGCTGGTGACGAGCGTGACCCTCGGCGGAGTCGCCATCGCGTCGATCGGCTCGGGCGGCACCTCGGGCGACGGCGGTGACGGGCCGCGGCCCTCGCACAGCGCCCCGGAACGGTCCGCGGAGGACTCCGCCGGCACGGCCGCGCCCGGTCAGGGCGACGGCTCCTCCGGCAAACCCTCCGAGCGTCCCTCGTCCGCCCAGGACACCGAGGCCCAGTGCCGCGCGTACGACGAGGTCGAGAGCCGCGGCAAGGCGCTCGACTCGGCTGCCTGGCAGTGGCTGGTGGAGGCCGCGGGCGGCGAGAAGAACGTCGACGCGTACTGCGCCGGACATACCGGGCAGCCCACGGAGAACCCGGGCGGCCCGGACAGTCGTACGGACAAGGACAACGCCCCGGCGACTCCGGCCATCCCGACCGGCCCGGCTGATCCGGCCATCCCGACCAGCCCGGCTGACCCGGCCATCCCGAACAAGCCAAGCAAGCCCAGTGAGGCGGCCGAGCCCTCGCAGGCTCCCGGCAACGACTCCGACAAGGGTGCGAACCGCTGATCTGTCGCGGTGAGATGTGCGAAGCAACGCGGCCCGGCGTCCGAGACAGCTACGTGACCACGGCCGATGGCAACGGTCGGGGCCGCCACCCCCCACAGGAGAGGCCCCGACCGTCGCGCGGCACGGGCCGCGCGGCGACCCGTACTCTCTACAGCGCCGAGGGTGCGTTTTCTGTCACACCCCACCCGGGCACCGAGATTGGTTGCACGTTGTATGGACATGGACGCCAAGCGCTTTCAAGCCGTAGCGTGCATTTCGCGCCGGATGTGGGGCAGGACCGCAACCACCAATTGAGGAACCACGACGGCGAGGACCCGGCCCGCGGGAGCGGCGCCGGCTTAGGCGCAAAAAGGGGCGTTCGGTGCTGGGGGACGACGCGGAGCTGACCGCCGCGGTGCTTGCGGCACAGGACGGAGACGAGACCGCGTTCCGGACTGTGTACCGAGCCGTGCATCCACGGCTGATGGGGTACGTACGGACGCTGGTCGGAGACCCGGACGCCGAGGACGTCACGTCCGAGGCCTGGCTGCAGATCGCCCGCGACCTCGAACGGTTCAGCGGAGACGCCGACCGCTTCCGCGGCTGGGCGGCCCGGATCGCCCGCAACCGCGCCCTCGACCACATACGGATGCGTGGCCGCCGCCCCGCGATCGGCGGCGACGAGACGGAACTCACCGGCAGGCCCGCCGAGTCCGACACTGCCGGTGAGGCCATCGAGGCCCTCGCCACCGGCAGAACTCTGTCCCTCATAGCGCAGCTCCCGCAGGACCAGGCGGAGGCCGTCGTGCTGCGCGTCGTCGTCGGCCTCGACGCGAAGACCGCCGCCGAGACGCTGGGCAAGCGCCCGGGTGCCGTCCGCACGGCGGCGCACCGCGGTCTGAAGCGGCTCGCGGAGCTGCTCGGCGCGGATCCGGAATCCGCGGGCGCCCTCAGTGCCGTACCCCCACAAAGAGAGCCGCGTACTGACGCGGTGTCGTCCGCCGGTGTGACGCATATGCGTTCGCGGACGCAGAAGGATGTGTGATGGCCGACGAGCAGTACAGGTGGTTGGACCGCAGTACAGCGGAACGACTGCTGCGCGGAGAGCCACTCGAAATCGTCGATGCCGGCACCCGCGACCAGGCCGATCGGCTCGCCCAGGCACTGGGCGCGCTGACCGCCGAACCCCCGCCGGTCAGCGCGGAACTCCCGGGAGAGGCCGACGCGTTGGCCGCCTTCCGCAAGGCGCGCACCGGCCGGGACGGCGAGCCGGCGTCCCTCGCCAACGGCGGTCGTAAGCAGTCGGCCACGCTCTCCGACACGGGCCTCGTCCACCTCGGCCGTGCCGCGGCGGGCCGTCGCGAACGGTCCCGCTGGGGCCGCCCGGTGCGTCTGGGGCTTGCCGCAGCAATGGCCGCCGGGATGATCGGCGGGGTGGCGGTGGCCGCCACGACGGGAATGCTGTCGTTCGCCGGCGGCGATCCGGAACCCGCCGCGTCCGTGTCGGCGCCCGCCAACCCGAAGCGTCCGCTGATCACGCCGTCCCCCGAGGGGACACGCGGCGGCGCCCCCGACGCCCCGAAACCGGACGGGCCGGCCGGCAACGGCTCCCCCGTGAACCCGGACCCCGGGAACGACTCGCGCAACAAGCAGGGCTCCGGGAGCACGGCCCAGGGGCCCGGCTCGGAGGACTCCCGTTACGAGGCGGGCTCCCAGGAGTGGTGGAAGAAGGTCACCAAGGCCTGCCGGGACGTCCGCGACGGAAAGAACCTGGACGCCGGCCGCCGACGCAGCCTGGAGGACGCGGCGAGCGGCGCCGAGCGCGTACGGCAGTACTGCACGGGCGTCCTCAAGCAGTCCGAGGGCCAGGGCGACTCGCCGGCCGAGAAGGACGGCAAGGGCGCCGACGACTCGGACGACCACGACGACCGGGGCGGCAAGAAGGACGGGAAGGACGACGGAAAGGGCAGGGACGACGAGGGCGGTGACATAGCCCCGCGCAGTTACATGGCCCCGGGCAGTGACGTCCAGCGGCGCGCCAGTGTGCCCCCGGCCTCCTCCGGCCCCACCCCTGACGAGGGGACGCCGACCCCGGCCCCGGCCTCGACTCAGTCCCCGGACACCGGCGAAACTCCGCTGCCGTCTTCCCCGTCACCGTCCTGACCTGCGCTTTCGCCGACCTTCAAAGGTCTGGCCCGCAGGGTGTGACACTTTCGGCCGCCCTGACGCAGTAGTAAGTGAGCCGACTGGTCATCGGCTGGCGCACGAGCCGGGGTTCCCCCCGTACCCATGGCTCAGTGCACATTGGCGCGGGCGGGACACGTTCCCCCGGTCCCGCCCGCGCCCCACTCCTCTCCTCGCCGCCCCTCAGGGTCGGCGTTCACCAGTGGACGACGACCTTGTCGCCGGTCCTCACCTGCGCGAACAGCGCCGCGATCTTCCCCTCGTCCCGTACGTTCACGCAGCCGTGCGAGGCGCCGTTGTAGCCCGTCGCCGCGAAGTCCGAGGAGTAGTGGACGGCCTGGCCGCCGCTGAAGAACATCGCGTACGGCATGGGGGTGTCGTAGAGCGTCGACACATGATGGCGTGACTTGAAGTTGACGCTGAACTCGCCTTCCCGGGTGGGCGTGTACTGCGAGCCGAAGCGCACGTCCACCGTCGAGAGGGTGCGGCCGTCGATCATCCAGCGCAGCGTGCGGCTCGTCTTGCTGATGCACATCACGCGACCCGTCATACAGCGCGGGTCCGGCTTCGTGGCCGGCTGGCCGCCCGAGGCGTACAGCTCCCACTTGCCCGGCTCGTGCGTCATGTCCAGTAGCCGCCGCCAGGTCACGGAGTCCGTCTTCCCGGTCTTCGGCAGCCCCCGCTTGCCCTGGAAACCCTTGACCGCGGCGACCGTCGCCGCGTCGTACGTCCCCGTCGGACCCTCGAAGAGCCAGGCGATCTGACGCAGCCGGGCCTGCACCTCGCGTATGTCTCTGCCTTTGTCGCCGCGCGACCAGAGGACTTCGGCAGGTGGCGGCGGGGAGGGCTTCGGAGGTTTCGGTCTCGGGGGCTGCGAGGGCTTGGCGTCGTCCTCGGCGGGCTTCGCGGGCTCGGCGTCGTCGGGCGTCTCGACCGGCGACGTCGAGATATGTATCGGGCCCTGATCGGCGGACGTACCGGCAGCCTGGACCGTGCAGCCGCTCACTGCGGCCAGTACCACGACAGCCGTGACTGATCTCCACATGCCTGGAGTACGCATTCGAACCCCCCGTTGCTCACCGTGCCCCCTGAGATGTGCCCCCTGAGATGCTTCCCGGGGGTGCCCGGCTGCGAACTACGAGGCATTGTGGTGACCGGGATCCCGACTGTGACCGGGGTCTCGTCCAGGCTGTGAGCAAGCTCCCAGCCTGGGCCTCTCCACCGGCCGCACGGCCGCCGCTACAGTCCGTGGCGAGGGTCGTCTGTACTGGCGAGTATGTGAAGCAACGCGGAGGCACACCCATGGCGCGCGAGTCGGAGTCCGGACTGCCCATCGAGCCGGTGTACGGGCCGGACGCCCTGGAGGACTGGGACCCGGCCGAGAAGCTGGGGGAGCCGGGCCGCTACCCCTTCACGCGGGGCGTCTATCCCTCCATGTACACGGGCCGTCCCTGGACGATGCGCCAGTACGCCGGTTTCGGCACCGCCACCGAGTCCAACGCCCGCTACAAGCAGCTCATCGCCAACGGCACGATGGGCCTGTCGGTCGCCTTCGACCTGCCCACCCAGATGGGCCACGACTCGGACGCCCCGATCGCGAGCGGCGAGGTCGGCAAGGTGGGGGTGGCGATCGACTCGATCGAGGACATGCGGATCCTGTTCGGCGGCATCCCGCTGGACAAGGTGTCCACGTCGATGACGATCAACGCGCCTGCGTCGCTTCTCCTGCTGCTCTACCAACTGGTCGCGGAAGAGCAGGGTGTCCCGGCCGACCAGCTGACGGGCACGATCCAGAACGACGTGCTCAAGGAGTACATCGCGCGCGGCACGTACATCTTCCCGCCCAAGCCCTCCCTGCGCCTGATCGCGGACATCTTCAAGTACTGCAAGACCGAGATCCCGAAGTGGAACACGATCTCGATCTCCGGCTACCACATGGCCGAGGCGGGCGCCACGCCCGCGCAGGAGATCGCGTTCACGCTGGCGGACGGCATCGAGTACGTGCGCACGGCGGTCGCGGCCGGCATGGACGTGGACGACTTCGCCCCCCGCCTCTCCTTCTTCTTCGTGTCGCGCACGACCCTTCTCGAAGAGGTCGCCAAGTTCCGGGCGGCGCGGCGCATCTGGGCTCGGGTGATGAGGGACGAGTTCGGCGCGAAGAACCCGAAGTCGCTGATGCTGCGCTTCCACACGCAGACGGCGGGTGTGCAGCTGACGGCCCAGCAGCCGGAGGTGAACCTGGTCCGCGTCGCCGTCCAGGGCCTGGCGGCGGTCCTCGGCGGCACCCAGTCCCTGCACACCAACTCCTTCGACGAGGCCATCGCCCTGCCCACGGACAAGAGCGCCCGCCTCGCGCTGCGTACGCAGCAGGTCCTGGCGTACGAGACGGATGTGACGGCGACGGTCGACCCGTTCGCGGGCTCGTACGTGATCGAGAAGATGACGGACGAGGTCGAGGCGGCCGCGGTCGAGCTGATGACCAAGGTGGAGGAGCTGGGCGGCGCGGTCAACGCCATCGAGCACGGCTTCCAGAAGGGCGAGATCGAGCGCTCCGCGTACCGCATCGCGCAGGAGACGGACGCCGGCGAGCGGGTGGTTGTGGGCGTCAACCGCTTCCAGCTCGACGAGGAGGAGCCGTACGAGCCTCTCCGGGTGGACCCGGCGATCGAGGCCCAGCAGGCCGCCCGCCTGGCCAAGCTCCGCGCGGAGCGCGACCAGGCGGCCGTGGACGCGGCCCTGTCCGACCTGAAGAAGGCGGCCGAGGGCACGGACAACGTCATGTACCCGATGAAGGACGCGCTGCGCGCCCGCGCGACGGTGGGCGAGGTGTGCAATGCCCTCCGGGAGGTCTGGGGGAATTACGTGCCGACGGACGCCTTCTGATCGCAATACGTGCACGTCATCAAGGTCGGCCGAGTCGCCTGAGGTACTCGGCCGGCCCTGTCGCCGTCTCGCCCGCCCAGCCCACGTATCCGTCCGGCCGGATGAGGAACACCCCGGTGCCGTACGCCGGGTAAGCCGGGATCCGGACGGTGTGCACCAAGTCGCCGTCCAGCGGCGGGAGTTCGACCTCCGCCCCCACCGTGAGCAGCGTCCAGTGCGGCCCCCGGAACGCGTCGAAGAGGCGTACGCCGCCCCGTGTGCCGTCCGGGGCGCGGTCGCCCGCCCGCAGGGCGTCCTCCGGGAGGCCGGCGCGGGTCTCCAGCGTCAGTGAGGAGTCCCGGTAGCCCAGGCCGAGCTGCTGTGTGGCCTCGCCGCGGCGGGTCTCGCCCCGGTGGACGCGGGTCGACAGGCCCAGCATCTGCGCGGCGATCGGCAGCCGTTCCTCCTCGTACGAGTCGAGGAGGGAGTCCGGCGCATCGCCCCGCAGGACGGCGCCGAGCTTCCAGCCCAGGTTGTACGCGTCCTGGACGCTCGTGTTGAGGCCCTGGCCGCCGGCCGGTGAGTGGACGTGCGCCGCGTCCCCCGCGAGGAACACCCGGCCCTCCCGGAACCGGTCCGCCATCGCGGCGCGTGGCCGGAAGTCCGAGGCCCAGCGGACCTCGGTCACGGCGTCGGGCTCGAGATGCGTGCGGGTGGCGACGAGCTTGCGGATGCCCTCCAGGGACAGGTCGGGGGTGGCGGCCGGGTCCTCGAAGCTGCCCGCCAGCTGGAAGTCCTCGACGCCCGGGAGCGGCCAGATGACCAGGAAGCCCTCGCCGTCGGCGGGCGGGAAGACGTGCAGGTTGTCGCGGTCGAGGCCGGTGATGCGGACGTCCGCCACCAGTGCCGGATTCGGGTCGACCGTCTCGCCGGTCATGCCGATGCCGAGCAGCCGGCGCACGGTGGAACGTCCGCCGTCGGCGGCCACCGCGTACCGGGCCCGTACGGGGGCGCCGGTCGTGAAGGTCGCCGTCACCCCGTCCGCGTCCTGCGTGAGCCCGGTCAGCTCACGCCCGAACGCGACGCCTCCGCCCAGCTCGCCCAGCCGCGCGAAGAGGATCTCCTGCGTACGCCACTGCGGGACCATCCACGACCCGGCGTACGGGACAGCCTCGGTGGGGGCGACCTCGTCGAACATCCGGTGCTCGCCCTGCCGCTTCCCGTCCTGCCAGATCACGCCGACGGGGTACGGGCCACCGTGCGCGCGGATCGCGTCCAGTACGCCGAGGTCGTCGAAGACCTCCATCGTGCGCGGCTGGAGGCCCTTGCCGCGCGAGCCGGGGAAGAGCCCGTCGGCCCGCTCGACGACGAGGGCGTGCACCCCGCGCCGGGCCAGATCGCAGGCGAGGGCGAGACCGGTGGGGCCTGCGCCGACCACGAGTACGTCGGTCACATCGCTTTCCTTAACGTCGTTAAGTTGCATGCCACGAGAGTCTCCTTAACGCTGTTAAGTTGTCAAGGGGGTGCCGCCGGATAGGGTGCGGACGTGGCTGTGGCGAAGAAGATCGACCGGGCGCTGGTGGCCGACACCGCGCTGCGGCTGCTGAACGAGGTCGGCCTCGAAGGTCTCACCCTGCGCACCATCGCCAAGGAACTGGACGTCAAGGCCCCCGCCCTCTACTGGCACTTCAAGGACAAGAAGGCGCTGCTCGACGAGATGGCGACGGAGATGCTCCGGCGGATGAACGCCGACCTCGGCGAGCCCCCGGCGCGGTGGCAGGACGCCGTCGCCACCGCGATGCGCGGCCTGCGCGCGCACCTGCTGCGCTACCGCGACGGCGCCAAGGTCTACAGCGGCACGCACTTCACGGACATCTCGTACGCGGACCCGATGGAGCGCCATCTCCGGGCGCTCACGGGCGACGGCTTCACCCCGGCCGGCGCCGCGCGTGCCTGGTTCACCGCGTCGAGCTACACGATCGGCTACGTCATCGAGGAGCAGGCGATGGGGCCCGACCCGGCCGAGGGCGGCGAGGGGTACGACCTCGCCGCCCGCGCCGAACGGCTCGCCGCGTACCCCCTCGCCGTGGCCGCGGGTGAGGAGATGTTCCGCGACCACGACCGTGGTTTCGAGGAGGGCCTCGCGGCGGTCATCGCGGGCATCGACGTGACGCTGCGGAGACCCTGAGAACGCTCAGCGCGGTCTCGACAGTGCCGAGCGCAGCCGTGGTGTCAAGCGGTCCTCGACAAGGCGGTTCAGCAGCCACGCCAGCAGCAGCATCGTCGCGATCGTCAGCGGGAACGTCGCGTACGACGGGATGTGCAGGCCCTGGTGGTAGGCCTTGATGGCGACCCAGCCGAGGTGCTCGTGGATCAGATAGAAGGGGTACGTCAGCGCGCCCGCGACCGTCAGCCAGCGCCAGTCGGCCCGGTTCAGCAGGCCCAGGGCGATCGCGGCGACCGCGACGAAGCCGAAGGTGACGACCAGGATGATGCCGAGCGAGGAGCGGTACGAGAAGAAGTCCGGGTCGGGCGGGTGCCACAGCCCGGCCACCGCGTAGTGCTGGCCGATCAGCCAGCTGACGCCCACGATGCCCCAGGCGTACGCGTCCCGCCGGTCGCGGTGGACGAGGTAGAGGCCGATGCCGCCGATGAAGAACGACGCGTACTCGGGCATCAGGACGAGGTTGAGCAACCGTTCGTCCGCGGCCCGGGCGATCGCCGCGGCCAGGGTCCAGCCCGCGCAGAAGAGGATGATGCCCTGGCGGTTCGCACCCGGCAGCACGATGCACACCGCGAACAGCGCGTAGAAGCGGACCTCCGCCCAGAGGGTCCAGCAGACCCCCAGCACCCGGTCCACGCCCAGGGGTTGCTGCATCATCGTCAGGTTCAGCAAGGCGTCGCTGGGCGAGACGGCCTCGTACGCCACGATCGGAAGCGCGAAGACCACCGTCACGATGATCACCGCCGCCCAGTAGGACGGCAGCAGCCGTGACGCGCGCGAAGCGAAGAACGACCGCAGGGGGCGTCCCCAGCCGCTCATGCAGATCACGAAGCCGCTGATCACGAAGAAGATGTGCACGCCCAGGCAGCCGTACGCGAACCACTCGTGCATCGTGGGGAACTGGAGCTTCGCGGAGGAGCCCCAGGCCTCGCCGACCTGGCCGTCCCGGCCGCCGTAGTGGTACGCGGCGACCATCAGCGCGGCGATCAGCCGCAGCCCGTCCAGCGCGCGCAGCCGGGGTGCGCGGGTCCTGGTGACGATCCGGTTCTGTGTCGTGTCCTTGGCGCTGGTACTGCCCTTGGTGCTGGTACTGCCGTTGATGCTCGTACTGCTGGTGGTGCCGGCACTGCCGGTGGTGGTGCTATGGGGGGTGCCCGTCTCCGGAGAGGACGTCGGGACGGGCTGCGAGTCCACCGAACTCATCCCAAGGTGGCCCTCTTGAGCGATCGGGCGCGGCGGGCCACGCGTCTCACGGTGGCGTTGCGCGGGATGAAGGCCAGCTGGGTCGGCACCGCTCCTGGCAGGGCCAGCGAGGTGAGCCGTCGGCGTTTGAAGTAGCGCCAGTTATGGGTGTTCAGATGCCGCGTCAGATACCGCTCGGCGGCCGGCCGCAGATCCGGGTAGATCTTGGACTGCATGGCGTAGCCCACGGCCCGCAGGAGCTCGGTGAGTTCGCCGGTGCCGAGCCCCTTGCGCTGCTCGGTGACCGCCTTGCGGTCCGTCAGCTCGGGCAGCATCGCGTCCACGATCGTCACGGGGACGCGGTTGCTGTTCTCGTACGGCGTGAGGCGTTCGAGGAGCGTCTCCGTGCCGATCCGGGCCACGGGCAGTCCGTACAGCGCGGAGGCGGTGAGCAGCGCCGTGGAGAAGCAGCCGGCGACCAGCGCGGGCCGCATCCGCTGGTACAGCACCTCGGCGAGGACCGGCGTGTCGAGCACCGTGAGGTCGGCGCCGAGCTTGTCCGCCTCCTTCTCCAGGGCGCGCGACCAGCGGGCCGGGGCGCTGGGGTGCGGCTTGAACACCACGCGCCGGTGGCCGAGTTGGACGGCACCCTTCAACATCCGTACGTGCAGGTCCTCTTCCTGCTCGGTGGTGAGAATGCCGAGCGCGGAGAGGTACTGGCCGAGCAGCAGGGCCGGCTCTTCGATGACGGGCAACTCGTCGCCGGTGTCGATGAGTTCGGCGAGCACCTTGGTGAACGCGTCCGTCGGTACGATCTCCGGCCCGACACCGAACTCGGTGAGCAGGAGGGGCGTGAGGCCCGGCACGAGGTCGAGGTGGAGCAGCCGGTCGATACGCGTGCCGACCAGCGGGTCGATCTTGCTGCGGGTGGGGCCGTAGCTCATGAGGCCGTCGGCGTAGACGGTGATGGGTGCGCCCGTGAAGATCTGCGCGACACCGAGCGCCGGGTTCACCTGGATCGACTCGACGGCCAGCTCGACGTCGTCGTCACCGAGGTTCCAGGCGAGCCGCAGATGCCGCTCCCACAGCGGTACGTCGTTCAGGCGCGGGGACCAACCACCCGGGTGGAAAGGGGAGATGGTCTCGTTCCACGAGACCACGTCGTCGAACCGGGAACGCAGCCGCTCGAAGCCGGGCATCTCGTCGATGCCGGGCGAGGTCTCGGGTGTCGCCGAGTTGTTGGAGACCAGCAGGATGCGCCGGTCGGCGGGGCGGAAGCAGTCGGAGTCGACGGCCGCCGCGAGCGTCGCCGTGCCGTACAGCGTCGACGCCATGAAGATCTGGGTGGTCACGCGGCCACCCCCGCGGCCACGGGACGGCGGCGCAGCCGGCGCAGCCGGGTCGCGCGCTGTACGTCCATGGAGTCGAGGGCGTCGTCGAGGACGTCCTGCGGCATACGCCGCAATGCGACGGCACTCATCGACTTCAGTTTCCGTGCCACGGGAGGCTCGAACCTTTCGATGGAACCCAGGTGATGGGAAATAATCGCACAGTAGGTCCGCACGGCCTTCGGCAGCAATTTATCCGCCTCCCGGTCCTCGGCCGTTTCCCGTACGACCTGGTCGAAAGCGCGAATGAAATCCAGCTGCCGTACGTCCCCGATCTGCGTCAGCGAGGACGACACGCCGCGCCGGTAGAACACCCCGAGCAGCCCCACCGCGGCGAACGACTCCGCCTCGCGGTGCAGCTTCCAGATCCATGGCCGGTCCTCGGCGGTGCGCAGCCCGTCGGTGAAGTGCAGCACGCCCTTGTCGACCAGACGGCGGTGGTAGATCCCCGCCCAGGCGTACGCGTAGTCGACGGAGGTGGAGCGGTCGGCGGGCAGGATCGCCTCGCGCGGATTCAGCACGACACCGCGCCGGCCGTGCGGCACCCGGTGGATGGAACGGGCCCGCGCGGTGGTCTGGACATGGTCGGTACGAACGAAGTCGACGCCCAACTCCTCGATGGCGCCGAGCAGTTGCTCGTAGTACCCGGGTGCGAGCCAGTCGTCGCCGTCGAGGAAGGTGAGGTACTCGCCGCGCGCCGCGTCGATACCGGTGTTGCGGGCGGTCGCCAGACCTCCGTTCTCCTCGTGTCTGACGTATACGGCACCCTGGAGCTCGCGCTCGGCGCGCGCGAGGATGTCCGGTGTCTCGTCGCGCGAGCAGTCGTCGACGAGAATGAATTCGAAGTCCGCGCGCGCATTGGCACGCAGACTCCTCAGGGTGTCGGGCGCATATTGCTGCACGTTGTAGAACGGCACGATGACGGAGAGCTTGACCACCCACGTGACGTTAGGCGGCGGCCCGGCATTCGTCTTGACCGATGGTGAGATGTCAGGTGAACGGCGCGTGGCGGAATGGTGAACCCAACCTTTTTGTGCGCTGATCCGGGGCCGATTCGCCATTCGTCGATGTGCTGTTAACCCTTTGTTGTATTCCGGTTGGGCCGCCCGGCGGAATCGCTTCCTAGCGTCTTGGACGTGCCAGCAAGTACCTCGAACTCCCTGCGAGTTGCCGTCCTCGCGGATTCCGATACCCGGTGGAAATGGGGCGCGCTCACCGCGAACCGTATCGCCCCGGCCGAATCGGACATCCGGCTCGACGGCTATCTCCTGCGCGGCCGTGCCACCCCCACCGCCCGCCAGCTTCAAGAGGTCGGTGTCAGCGCGGACTCGCTCCGCGAGGTCACCGGTGTCGAATTCCTGCGGGTGATGCGGGAAGAGGCGTACGACATGGTCGTGCTCGCCCTCGTCGGCGGTGCCGTCCAGGCGATGCTGCACGGACTCGGGTACGCCTGGAAGGAGCGCGCCGCCTCGGACCTGAAGGAGCGCACGAAGCGGCCCGTGGTCGTCACCGGCTATGTCGGTGTCGTCTACGAGAAGCTCGCCGACGGGCTGCTGCTGCGGCACGGCGCGGACCTCGTCCTCGCCAACTCCCGCCAGGACGCGGAGCGTTTCACCGCCGTGTACGAGGGAGTGGGCGCCGACGCCTCGTCCGTGACGGAGGTCGCGCTGCCCTTCCTCGGCGGCGCTCCCTACGAGCCGCACGACCGGGCCGACCCGTACACAGTCGTCTTCGCCGCGCAGCCCTCCGTGCCGGAGAGCCGCAAGGACCGGATGTACCTGCTGGAGCGGCTCGTCCGGCACGCGCGGCTGCACCCGGACCGCGAGGTCCTGCTGAAGCTGCGCTCCAAGCCGGGCGAACACACCACGCACATCGAGGAGCAGCCCTACCAGAAGCTGGCGCAGCGTATTGATCTGCCCGCCAACTTCCGCCTCGTGTACGGGCACATGGGCGAGGTCCTCGACCGCACCGACCTGCTGGTCACCGTCAGCTCGACGGCCGCCCTGGAGTCCCTGCACCGGCGCATCCCCACGGTCCTGCTCACGGACCTGGGCGTGCGCGAGTCGCTGGGCAACCACCACTTCGTCGGCTCCGGGTGCCTCGCCTCCTGGGACCAGCTCGACGCCGGACACCGGCCGTCGCCCGACGAGGAGTGGGTGGCCCGGCAGGGCGTCGCCGCCGCGGGCACCTCCCGGACGAAGTCCGGGACAGGCTCGTACGAGACGGCCTTCGACGCGGCCCGTGCGCGCATCGCCGGGCTGCTCGACAAGGGCGAACTCCCGCCCCTCGCCCCCTACTACAC
>NZ_JAAKZY010000243.1 GCF_011045015.1 Streptomyces scabichelini
CCCTCTCCTCTCTCTCCTCGCCCGCCCGTCTCCTTTCGCTCTCTGCCCGCCCGCCTCCCATCGCCGCCTGAGCATCCGCCCCACCTCGGCGCCCTCCGTGGTGCAGGATCCGGCGCCCCTGTCCGCCGGCCGCCGTTACTCCTCGCGCGGCGGCCGGTCTCCACCACGCACAGTCCAGGACGGTTTCACGATGATCGATGCGTTCGTCGACGACGATTCGGTGCACAACGAACCACGCCCCTCCGAGCCGTCCACGCCCACCGCACAGCAGCAGTGGTGGCGTACCGCCGTCATCTACGAGGTGTACGTCCGCAGCTTCCTCGACAGCACCGGGGACGGCATCGGCGACCTCGCCGGTGTCCGCGCGGGCCTGCCGTACCTCAAGCGACTCGGTGTCGACGGCATCTGGCTCAACCCGTTCTACCCCTCGCCGCAGTACGACCACGGCTACGACGTCGCCGACTACTGCGACGTGGACCCGGTCTACGGAGACCTGGGGGAGTTCGGCCGCCTGGTGGACGACGCGCACCGACTGGGGTTCAAGGTGCTCATCGACATCGTCCCCAACCACTGCTCCAGCAAGCACCCGTGGTTTCTGCAGGCTCTGGCCGAAGGCCCGGACGGCTATGCCCGGTCCCGCTTCCACTTCGCCGAGGGCCGTGGTGCGGACGGCGAACTGCCGCCCAACAACTGGCACTCGATGTTCGGCGGACCCGCCTGGACCCGGGTCGCCGAGCCCGACGGTACGCCGGGCCAGTGGTACCTGCACCTGTTCGGGCCCGAGCAGCCCGACCTGAACTGGCGCAACCCGGAAGTCGGCGGTTACTTCGAGCAGGTGCTGCGGTTCTGGCTGGACCGCGGCGTCGACGGGTTCCGTATCGACGTTGCCACCGGCCTCTTCAAGCATCCCGAGCTGCCGGACTCCCCGGACCCGTCGGCCGACGCGCGGGCCCGCGACACGGTCAACCCCCTGGCGTGGAACCAGCCCGAGACACACGGTGTATGGCGCACTTGGCGCACCGTCTGCGAGGAGTACACCGCACGGGACGGCATCGACCGGCTCCTCGTCGGAGAGGTGTCGGTACGCACACCCGCTGAGCAGGCCGCGTACGTCCGCCCGGACGAGCTCCATCAAGCCTTCTTCTTCCACATGCTGACGGCCCCCTGGGACGCCGTCACCTTCCGCCGCGTCATCCAGGACGCTCTGCGGGACATCGCCGACACCGGCTCGACCATCACCTGGGTGCTCAACAACCACGATCAGGTCCGCACCGTCACCCGGTACGCGGCCTCCGACCGCGCCCGCGCCGCCGCGCTGCTGATGCTCTCCCTGCCCGGCGCCGCCTACATCTACCAGGGCGAGGAGCTCGGCCTGCCGGAGGTGGTCGACCTGCCTGACGAGGTGCTCACCGACCCGATATTCCACCGCAGCGGCAGCCGTGTGGGCATCCGGGACGGCTGCCGCGTACCACTGCCGTGGTCGGGGCACCTGTCCCCGTTCGGTTTCACCTCGGGTGACGGCGCCTCGGGCGAGGGCGTCGCCAAGCCGTGGCTGCCACAGCCCGCCTGGTTCGCCGCGCACACCACCGAACGGCTCATGGCCGACCCGGATTCCTTCTGGCACCTGTACCACGACGCGCTGCGCTTGCGGGCGAGCCTGCCGTCGCTCGGCAACGGGACGCTGCGCTGGCTGGATTCCCCGCCGCAGGTCCTGGCCTTCGTCCGCGGGGACGGGCTGGTGTGCGCCGTCAACTTCGGCGAGGTCCCTTGTCCGGCCCCGGTCTCCGGTACCCCGCTGCTCGCGAGCGGTCCGTGCCCGCCCGGGACCCTCCCCGGCAGCACCGCCGCCTGGTGGGCGGCAGACGCGGCCCTCACGACCTGATGTTCCGTCCGTCTTTCACAAATCCGTCCGTTCTTTCACAAAGGAGTGACCCGATGAATGGCAGAGCGGCAGCAATGACGGCTGTGGCCGTCCTGGTGATGGGAGCCGCCGGGTGCGGCTCCTCGGACAACGACTCCGCCGGAACCCCGGCGACGACCGGCGCCAAGGACGCCTCCACACTGGAGCTGCCCAAGCTCGACGGGCAGAAGCTGCAGGTGGCCGGAGTCTGGACAGGCGCCGAGCAGAAGAACTTCCTCAAGGTGCTGGCCCGCTTCGACGAGCTGACGGGAGCAACCACCACCTTCGTGCCCACCGGCGACAACGTGTCGACCTTCGTCGGCAGCAAGATCCAGGGCGGGTCTCCACCGGACGTGGCGCTGCTGCCCCAGCCCGGCGTGCTGCAGCAGTTCGCCGAATCCGGCTGGCTCAAGCCGCTTCAGCCGGCCGTGACCAAGGAGCTGGACCAGAACTACAGCAAGGTCTGGCGCGACCTCAGCACGTACAAGGACCAGCAGTACGGCGTGTTCTTCAAGGTCACCAACAAGTCCTTGTTCTGGTACAACACCGCGGTCTGGGAGCAGGCCGGACTGACCGACACCCCCACCACCTGGGAGCAGTTGCTCAAGGACGGCCAGACTCTCTCCGACTCCGGCACTCCTCCGTTCTCCATAGGCGGCGCCGACGGCTGGCTCGTCACCGACTGGTTCGAGAACATCTATCTCAGCCAGGCCGGCCCGGAGATGTACGACAAGTTGACGAAGCATCAGATCAAGTGGACCGACCCGTCGGTGACCAAGGCGCTGACCACGCTGGGCCAGATCTTCGGCAGGCCCGATCTGATGGCCGGAGGCACGCGGGGCACGCTGCAGACCGACTTCCCCACCTCGGTCGGCCAGGTCTTCGCCAAGCCGCCCAAGGCCGCACTGGTCTACGAGGGCGAGTTCATCGCGACCAACATCACCCAGGAGACCACGGCCAAGGTCGGCACCGACGCCAAGGTCTTCCCCTTCCCGGCCGTGGACGGCGGTGAGGCACCGGTACTGAGCAGTGGCGACGTCGCGGTCGCGCTCAAGGACGGTGAAGGCGCACGGGCGCTGATGAGCTTCCTCGCCTCCCCGGAGGCGGGAGAGATCGCCGTTCAGCAGGGCGGTTTCCTGTCACCGAACACGGCGGTCTCCTTCTCCAGCTACCGCGACGACATCGTGCGGGGCATAGCGCAGAACCTGATCAAGGCCGGCGACAACATCCGGTTCGACATGTCCGATCAGGCGCCGGCCGCGTTCGGCGGTACCAAGGGGCAGGGGGAGTGGAAGGACCTGCAGGACTTCCTCGCCAAGCCCTCCGACGTCGCGGGCGCGCAGAAGCAGCTCGAAGCGGACGCCGCGAAGGCCTTCGGCAAGGCGGGCTGAGGCAGCCGTCATGTCACAGACCCTTTCCCCTCCGTCCCCCGCCGCCCCCGCGGCGGCGGGGGCACCCGCCCGCCGCACGAAGAGAACCCGCAGCCGTGTATGGATCGCGGCGTTCTTCCTGCTGCCCGCGCTGGTCCTGCTCGGCGCGCTCGTGGTGTATCCGATCGTGTGGTCGGCCGTACGCAGTCTCTTCGGCCCCGACGGCTTCACCGACTTCGTCGGGCTGTCGAACTACACCGGCGTCTTCACCGACCACCAGACCCTCGTCGCCATCAAGAACAACGCGATCTGGGTGGTTGTCGCGCCCGTCGCGGCCACCGGGCTCGGGCTGATCTTCGCCGTGCTCACCGAGCGGATCCGCTGGGGCACCGCCTTCAAACTCGTCGTCTTCATGCCGATGGCCATCTCCATGCTGGCCGCCGGCATCATCTTCCGGCTGGTCTACGACCAGGACCCCGACAAGGGCGTGGCCAACGCGGTGGTGACCGGTGTCCACGACACCTTCTTCAAGGCATCGGCATACCCCGGCGCCCACCCTCGGGTCGCGGGTGCCGGCAGCGGCACCCTGGCCGGGCCGGTCGGCGGCCCCTACACCGGCAAGCCCGTCAGTCCCGGCAGCGGCCCGGCCGTGTTGCCACTGGTCGGGGTGCAGCCCGGCACCATGACCGACGCGAAGCAGGCCGCCTCGCCGGGCGACTGCCCGTCCGGCTCCCTGTGCGGCACCGTCTGGCTGGACTTCCAGCCGGGCGGTGGCACCCCCGGAAAGGTCGATGAGGGGGAGAAGGCACTGTCGGGCGTCCGGGTCGAGGCCGTGCGGGACGGACGCGTCGTCGCCACGGCCACCGCGGCCGAGGACGGCAGCTTCACGCTGCCCGCGTCCTCGATCGGCGCCTCACCCGTCCAACTGCGCCTGCCGGCAACGAACTTCACCGCCCAGTACGCGGGAGTCAACTGGCTCGGTCCGACCCTCGTCACCTGGGCGATCATCGGCGCCTACGTCTGGATGTGGACCGGCTTCGCCATGGTCCTCATCGCCGCCGGGCTGGCCGGGATACCCCGGGAACTGCTGGAAGCCGCACGTGTCGACGGCGCGAAGGAGTGGCAGGTCTTCCGCCGCATCACGGTGCCGCTCCTGGCGCCGGTGCTGGGCGTGGTCCTGGTCACGCTGGTGATCAACGTGCTGAAGATCTTCGACCTGGTCTACGTCATCGCGCCCGGGGCGAGCCAGCAGGACGCCAACGTACTGGCCCTGCAGCTCTACCTGTCCTCCTTCGGCGGCGGCAACGACCAGGGCACCGGCAGTGCACTCGCGGTGCTTCTGCTCGCCCTGGTCGCACCGGCCATGTTCCTCAACATCAAGCGGTTCCGAAAGGAGAAGTCACGGTGACAACCCTCCAGACCGCCGATGCCGCCCGGACCGCCAAGGCCGCCCCCGCTGCCGCCCGCCCCAAAAGACCGGGCGCCGCCGTCCGCGCGGCGCGTCGGCTCACCGGTGGAGCCACACAGCTCGTCCTGCTGGCCGTAGCCCTGTTCTGGCTGCTGCCCACCGTCGGCCTGCTGCTGTCCTCGATGCGCGGGCCGCTGGACATCCAGGCGTCCGGCTGGTGGACGGTACTCACCAAGCCCGCGCAGCTGACCCTGCACAACTACGCCAACCTGCTGGAAGATCCGACGATCACGCGTTCGTTCCTGAACAGCCTGCTGATCACCGTCCCGGCCACACTGCTGGTCGTGGTGGTCGGCTCCCTCGCCGGATATGTCTTCGCGTGGGTCGAATTCCCGGGCCGGGACTGGGTTTTCCTGATCGTCGTCGGTCTGCTCGTGGTGCCGCTCCAGGTTGCGCTGGTCCCCATCACCAGCCTGTTCGGGAAGCTCGGGATCTTCGGCAGCATCACCAGCGTCGTTCTCTTCCACGTCGCTTTCGGACTGCCGTTCGCGATCTTCCTGCTGCGGAACTTCTTCGCGCAGATCCCGCGCGAACTGCTGGAGGCCGCCCGGCTCGACGGGGCGGGCGAGTTGTGGCTCTTTCTCCGGGTGGTGGTTCCGCTGGGCGGGCCCGCGATCGCCTCGCTCGGCATCTTCCAGTTCCTGTGGGTCTGGAACGACATGCTCGTCGCGCTGATCTTCGCCGACCCGGGCTCGGCCCCGCTCACCGTGGCCCTGCAACAGCAGACCCGTCAGTTCGGCACCAATATCGACGTCCTGTCCTCCGGGGCCTTCCTCTCCATGGTCATCCCGTTGGTGGTCTTCTTCGCCTTCCAGCGGCAGTTCGTCAACGGCGTCATGGCAGGAGCGCTGAAGTAGCCGGCCCCGTGCCTCCGGGCCTGGACCGTACAGGGGTCGGTCCAGGCCTGGAGATGTCCGACGCCAAGCGTTCCGCTGGGGGCGCGGTTCGAAGCTGCGGGTTCGTCGTGGCTGGTCGCTCCCCCACTCTCGGCTTCGCTCGAGCGGGGGGACCCTCATCGCGGCGGAGCCGCATATCGACACTGCCCCGCGCCCCTGAAAGGGGACCGGTTCAGTCCGACGGCCCGCCCGGCCGCGAAGCCGGTTCCCGTGTCCCCGGACCCGCCACCGATGTCGGCGGCGGCGCCCCGCTGTCCTCCCGGGCCAGGCGGTGTGGCCACCACACCTTCGGGCCGACGTCCAGGAACAGGGATGTGACCAGGACCGAGCGGACGATGAACGTGTCGAGGAGGACGCCGAGGGCCACGGCGAAGCCGATCTCCGCGAAGGCCACCATGGGGAGCGTGCCGAGGGCGGCGAAGGTGCCGGCCAGGACCAGGCCCGCCGAGGTGATGACGGCTCCGGTCGCGGCCAGGCCCGTCACCACGCCGGGGCGGGTGCCCTGGCGGGCCGCCTCCTCGCGGATACGGGTCGTCAGGAAGATGTTGTAGTCGATGCCCAGCGCCACCAGGAACACGAAGACGAAGAGCGGGAAGTCCGTAGACTCGCCCGCGTAGTCGAAGAGGTACCGGAACGCGAGCGCACTGATCCCCAGCGCGGCGGCGAACGACAGCACCACCGTGCCGATCAGCAGCAGAGGCGCGATCAGGGCGCGCAGCAGCGCACCGAGGATCAGCAGCACGACCACGAGCACCAGCGGGATGATCAGTATGTTGTCGTGGGTCGTCGCCTCGTCCATGTCCAGCAGAGCCGCGGTACCGCCGCCGACCTGCGCGTCCGCGTCGGGGACCGCGTGCGCGGCGTCCCGTACCCGCTCCACCGTCTGTTTCGCGGCCTCGCTGTCCGCCGGCGCGGTCATGGTGGCCTCGAAGAGGACCTTGCCCTCGAACTCCGGTTTCGTGCCCGGCGGCAGGCCGAGGGACTCCGGTACGACACCGGATGTGCCCGCGACGGCCTGGCCCACCTGCTCGGCCTGTGCCCGGTTGCTGATGACGACCAGCGGATCGCCGCTGCCCGCGGGGAAGTAGCGCGCGGACACCTCCTGGCCGACGATCGAGTCGGGTTTGTCGGTGAAGGCGTCGGCGTTGCTCAGCCCCTCCGCACGCATCTGGATCAGGCCGAGCGACAGAAGGGCGAGCGCCGCCGCCGTGACGCCCCAGATCATGCGCGGGCGGCGGGCGATACGGCGGCCCATGCGGGCCCAGAGGCCCCGCTCGGTCGGGTCGGGCGCGCCGAAGTGCGGGATCACCGGCCAGAAGATCCAGCGGCCGAAGATCACGAGCAGGGCGGGGAAGAGGGTGAGCATCGCGAGCAGCGCCACCGCGACGCCGATGGCGGCGACCGGACCGAGGCCGCTCGTCGAGTTCATCTCGGCGGCGAGCAGCACCAGCATGCTCAGGACGACCGTGGCGCCGGACGCGATCACCGCAGGACCCGCCCGGTGCAGGGCCAGTGCCATGGCCTCATGGCGGTCCTCGTGGCGGCGCAGCTCCTCCCGGTAGCGGGCGACCAGGAGCAGGGCGTAGTCCGTCCCTGCGCCGAACACCAGGACCGTGAGGATGCCCGCACTCTGGCCGTTGACGGTCAGGCCCGCGTTCTCCGCCAGGAAGTAGATCAGCGCCTGCGCGGTGAACAGCGCGGCGACCACCCCGAGCAGGGGGACGAGAATCAGCGTCGGGCTGCGGTAGGTGAGCAGCAGCATCACGATGACGACGATCATCGCCGAGAACAGCAGAGTGGAGTCGATGCCCTCGAAGGCCTCGGAGAAGTCCGCGGACGTACCGCCCGGACCCGTGATGTGCACGGCGAGCCCGTCGCCGCCCTCGCCGACGTCGTCACGGATCGAGTCGACCGCGGGCGCGATCCGTTCCCAGCCCTTCTCGTCCATCGTGATCGGGACGAAGATCTGGGCCGCCCGCGGATCGGCGTCCCGGTCGAACGTCGGACCCCGGGTCTCCGCCCCGCGGATGCCGTGGTCGCGCAGCTGCTCGAGCTGGCGCACGTCCTCGGTGATCTGCTCCCGGTCCTGTGCCGTGAGGCCGCTCTCGCGGGCGTACACGACGATCGCGGGGATCTGCTCCGGCCTGAAGTCCTCGGATGCCTCCAGGACCTGTGTCGATTCGGCGGAGCCGGGCAGCCAGGACGCCGCGTCATTGTCCTGGGCGTCGGTGAGCTTCTGGGCGAACGGTGCTGTGAGGATCAGCACCACCAGCCACAGCGCCACCACCAGCCATTTGGCCCGGCGCCCGCAGACCAGGTGCGCAATGCCCCTTTTCTGATGGTTCTGCCGGTCTCGTACGTCCGTCATGGCCACCCCCGCAGCCGTACGTCCACCCCGTGGGCGGCCCAGCATGGCATGCCGTCGCCGCGAGCGGCATCCGCAGAACGGACTAGGTACGGACCGAGGGGAACAACCCCCCGAGGGCATGGCAGGCTTGGAGCATGGCCGTGCAGATCAACCCAAGCATCCTGTCCGCCGACTTCGCCCGCCTTGCCCAGGAGGCAGAAGCGGTGCGAGGGGCCGACTGGCTCCATGTGGATGTGATGGACAACCATTTCGTCCCGAACCTCACGCTCGGTGTGCCGGTCGTAGAGTCCTTGGCGCGTGCTGCGGACACGCCGCTGGACTGCCATCTGATGATCGAGGACGCCGATCGATGGGCGCCTCAGTACGTAGAAGCGGGTGCCGGTTCCGTCACCTTCCATGTGGAGGCGGCCGCCGCTCCCGTGCGGCTCGCCCGCGAGATCCGGGCCAAGGGCGCCCGCGCCTCCATGGCCCTCAAGCCCGCGACTCCCATCGAGCCGTACGAGGATCTCCTCGCCGAACTCGACATGTTGCTGATCATGACCGTCGAGCCGGGCTTCGGAGGCCAGGCGTTCCTCGACATCATGCTCCCGAAGATCCGCCGGACCCGCGAGTTGATCACCAAGCACGGCCTCGAGCTCTGGCTCCAGGTCGACGGCGGAGTCTCGGCCGAGACCATCGAGCGCTGCGCGGAGGCCGGGGCCGACGTCTTCGTCGCCGGATCGGCGGTGTACGGGGCATCGGACCCGGCCGAGGCGGTACGTGCATTGCGCACCCAGGCGGAGGCGGTGACTGCCCACGCGGCCTGGGCGTGCGGCCACTGAGCCACCACTGAACCAAGGGAACGTGAACGCCGTCCATCGGGGCTGATCAAGTACGCCGGATCTGCAAGGATGAACGGCGAATCCAGAGTGTGAACAGCAGTGAGGAGATCGCCGTGTCGGGTATGTCGGCGGGCCGGTCAGCCATGCGGATGGGGCCCGCTGAGCTGGTGCAGGCGGCGGCCATGGCCCGCCGCTTCTACCTCGAGGGCAAATCCAAGATCCAGATCGCTGAGGAGTTCGGCGTCAGCCGCTTCAAGGTGGCCCGGGTCCTGGAAACCGCTCTCGAACGGGACCTGGTGAGGATCGAGATCCGTGTCCCCGCCGAACTGGACGCGGAGCGCTCGGACGCGCTGCGCGCCCGCTACGGACTCAGGCACGCCGTCGTGGTGGAGTCCCCGGCCGACGCCGAGGAGTCGCCCGACCCCGAGAACCTCGGCGAAGTGGCCGCCGACCTGCTCGGCGAGCTGGTCACCGAGGGCGATGTCCTCGGCCTCGCATGGGGCCGGTCCACCATCCACATGGCGGCGGCGCTCGACCGGCTGCCGCCGTGCACGGTGGTGCAGCTGACGGGTGTCTACGACGCCGGTACGGCCGAGCGCGGCTCGGTCGAGGCCGTACGCCGGGCCGCCCAGGTCTCGGGTGGCGACGCCCACCCCATCTACGCGCCGATGCTGCTGCCGGACGTGGCCACCGCTGCCGCGCTGCGCAGCCAGACGGGGATCGCCCGCGCCTTCGAGTACTTCGACAAGGTGACGGTCGCCTGTGTGTCGATCGGTTCCTGGGAGGCGGGCATCTCCACGGTGCACGACATGCTCACCGATGAGGAGCGCTCGCACTACGCCTCGCTCGGGGTCGCCGCCGAGATGTCCGCGCACCTCTTCGACGCGGAGGGCCGCCGAGTCGGCCGGGACCTGGGGGAGCGGTGCATCACGGTCGAGGCCGACCGGTTGCGGCGTATCCCCGAAGTCGTCGCGATCGCGGGCGGTCAGCGCAAGGCGGCCGCCATCGACGCGGTGCTCCGCTCCGGCCTGGTCACCAGCCTGGTGACCGACACGTCGGCCGCGGACGTCCTGATGACGACGGGTCCGGCGCCGCGTCCGGCCCTGGACCGGGCGGACCCCGACGGTCCCTGATCCTTCCCGGGCCCCCGGGATCCCTCAGCGGACCGAGAACGCGCCACGCGGGGACGGCCGTGGCAGCATCGGCGAGATGCTGCTCCGGTTGTCCCCCCGCCCGGCGCATTGTCACCGGGCGGGGCGGTGAGATCTACTACACCGATGATCACTACAAGTCGTTCAGAGCAGTCCTGAGATGACGGATGACCCGCTCGCCCCGGTGCTCGACGGCAGCGCCCCGCCAGGTGTCCTGTCCTGGCCCGCCCGGCTGCCGGTGGACCGCGCGCTCGAAGCCGCCCGCGAGGCGGGCTGGGAGACCGCCGTTCTCGACCTTGCCGGAGTCTCCGACAAGCCGGGACTCATGGCGGCGTGTGCCACCGCGCTGCGGCTGCCGGACTGGTTCGGCGCCAATTGGGACGCCCTGGCGGACTGTCTCGCCGACCTGGAGTGGTGGCCCGCACGACGCGGCCGGTTGCTGCTCGTACGGGACTGGCAGGAATACGCGGCGGCCCGGCCCGCGGAGTGGACCGTCCTCCAGGAGATCTTCGCGGACGCGGCGGCGCACTGGCGGGCCACGGACACCGCGCTCGTGGTCGTGATGAAGCTCGGCTGAGCCGTCAGGCTTTCGGCGCCAGTTTCGCGGGCAGCTCCGTCCGGGAGCCGATCCCCAGCTTGGCGTACGTATGGCTCAGGTGGTACTCCACCGTCTTGACGCTCAGGACCAGATCAAGGGCGATACGGCGGTTGGTGAGCCCCTCGGCGGCAAGCCGGGCCACCGCCAGCTCCTGCGGGGTCAGCAGCGGGAGCACGGCCGGGACGGGGCCCACCGGCTGCCCGCACGCCGCCAGTTCACCCACGCACCGGTCGGCGAACCATACGGCCCCCAGGGCGCCGAAGGCCCGGTGCGCGGCCAGCAGGGACTCCGTGGCGGCGGCGCGCCGGCCGGTCCGGCGCAGGAAGATCCCGAAGTCGAGGGCCAGGCGGGCGCGGTCGAACGGATTCGCCACGGCCGTCGCATGCTCCCACCCCGTCCGGAACGCCCGCTCGGCGGCGTCCGGCCGGTGGCGGGCGGCAAGCAGGCAGCCCCGTTCCCGCGCGGCCGCAGCCAGGGCCGACCGGCGCCCCGTCGCGAGGGCGAGTTCGTCCAGCAGGGCGAGCGTGCCGGCGCACTCCTCGTACGCGCCGACGGCGAGCTGTGCGTGGGCGAGGAGATCGTGCCAGGGCAGGAACGCGGGTTCCTCGGGCGTCCGCAGGTCGAGGAGCGGCCGCAGCACGCGGACGACCTCCTGCTGGTCGCCGCGGGCCACGGCGAGACAGGCCCGGCTCCTGGCGATGGCCATGAGCGTCGGGATGTCGGGCGTCGCCCCGAGAGCGCACCGGGCCTCCGCCAGGTGGGCCGCGGCCCCCTCACGGTCGTCGCGCAGGGCGAGGACCAGGGCCAGCTCCGCGTGCCCGTGGGGCGCGAGCCACGACTGGCCGGCGTCCGTGGCGATGGAGCAGCCCGCGCCGAGATGCAGCACGGCCTCGTCCCACCGGCCGATACGGAACTCCGCCTGGCCCAGGTGCGTGTCGGCGAGCACGCGCAGCGGCACCGGTCCATGGCGGGTCATCCGCACGGCCGCGCGCAGGTCGTCCCGGCCGCCTTCGAGATCGTCCGACCACACGCGCAGCATCCCGCGGCCCAGCAGCAGGTCGGCGTCCTCGGGGCCGACGAGCGCGGGGGCGGGCAGGTTTCCCGTCAGCGCCACACCGCGCTCGGCGGCACCCGTCATGCCCAGCGCGACCAGGTGGCAGTAGCGGAGCGTGCCGCCCGCGACGTGAGCCGTCGTCAGGGCGGTCGCGCGCTCGGCCCAGCATGCGGCCTCGGCGCCCCGGCAGTGGGCGAGGCACAGCATGGCGAGCCGCTCCGCGACGCGCCGCGCCAGGGCGGGGTCGGCCGCCTTGTCACAGTGCTCCCAGGCGTCGGTGAGCAGCGTCCACGCGTCCGTGGTGTTTCCCCGTACGAACGCGAGATGGCCCTCCGCATAGCGGTGCCGTGCGGACTCGGCGGGTGCGGACAGGGCCCCGATCAGTGCTGCGGCCTCGTCGGCCCGGCCCTCGGAGAGCAGGGCGTCCGCCGCCGCGACCGCCAGCCGGTCCCGCTCGGGGCCGGCCGCAGCCATTCCGGAGGCATGCCTGGCCAGGGTCGCCGCGCTGGACCAGCGGCCCGCGGCGGCCTCCTCGTCGGCGACGGCGGCGAGTTCGGCGGCGAGGTCCGGGTCCGTTCCGTCGGCGGCCCGCAGCCGGTGCCAGAGGGCGCCGAAGCGGTCGGCGGTGGCCTCGGCGGCGCGGGAGTGCAACTCCGTGCGCAGCATCGGTCCGAGGTGGTGGTAGACGGACGCCCGTACCAGCGGGTGCGGGAAGGAGACGCGGTGTGTTCCGGGTGCGAGCCGCTCTTCCAGGAGCTCCTGGGCGATGGACTGTTCCACGGCGGGCAGCGGATCAGCGATGCCTGCCAACCGCGCCGCCTGCCGCAGGTCGCAGTGCATGCCCAGCACCGAGGCCGCGGCCACCAGGTCCTGCGCGGCCCGGTCGCAGCGCGCCAGCCGCGCGAGCACGATCAGACTGTACGAGCGGGGCGCGGGCAGGGATGCTTCAGGACCCGCCAGAACGTCGGCCGGGACCTCGCGCAGCAGCGCGCGGGCGTGCAGCGGGTTTCCGCCGGTGTGATCGTGCAGTCGCGTGACGGCGCGCGGCGGCAGGGGCGCGGGGAGCAGCCGGGCGCCGAGGCGGGCGAAGTCGGCCACGTCCAGCGGGCCGAGCGTCAGGCGTTCGGTCTCGTCGTCCGCGAGCAGCCGCCGTGTGCTCTCCGGCAGCCCGGGGTGGGCGGAGTCCCGCACGACGACGACGGTGAGGATCCGGTCCGCGCGCAGCCGGCGCAGAGCGAAGGCCACCGATTCCAGGGACGGGGCGTCCGCCCACTGGGCGTCGTCGAACACGATCACACGAAGCGCGCCGTCCTCCAGCCGTCCCAGCACGTCGAGCAGGCAGGACCCCGCGACGAACGGATCCGCGAGGTCCTGAGGAGGCACACCGGGGCCGCCGCCGGGAAGGGCCGCCGTGAGGCGGTCCATGAGACGGACGAACGCTCCGTACGGCAACGCGGACTCGGTCTCCTCGCCGCAGACCCGGTAGGCCGGGACGGGATGCCGCCGCAGGAACTCGCGGACCAGTGCGGTCTTGCCCATGCCGGCCTGGCCGTCCACGGCCACCAGCCGGGCGGTGCCACCGTCCGCGGCCTTCAACAGGCCGTCGAGCACCGCGAGTTCGTGCTCACGGCCGCATAACTCGCACCCCGGCCCGGTGTCCCCCGGTCCTGCGGTGCGGGTGTCGGAGAGGTCCGGCGCGGCGGTCGCGGTCCCGCTGTGGGGTGCCGCGCGTACGGAGGGCGAGCGGACGGTCATGGCGGTTCCTCCGACGCTCGCCCGGCCTGACTCACTCACCGTGGCGGCCGGGTGGTCCCGGTTCAACCAGAATCGTTCCTTCCGGTCGAAGCTGGCCCACTTGGCGGAGGAGGCAGCTCAAGCAGCCGTACTAGTTCCAGCCATCCCTGGAAGGGCACTGCCTCGGCGTCACTCCCCACGAAGACCTCACCGTGTATGTCCCCGTCCGACTGGTACAGGTCGATGATGTAGCGCATGGCGGCTCCCGGCGGCCCGGATCGGCGGTCCCAGCAGACGCAGCAGATTCCCTCCGGTGATCTTCGCTTCGTCGGCCGGCTGCAGTGCCAGGGCCTTCACCTTCGCCAGTTCGACTCCAGGGTGCAGCCATGGCCCGTCGGACCCGAACAGCAGCTTCTCCGGACCCGCGCGCTCCAGGGCGCGCAACAACAGATCGAACCGCCGTACGCCCGAGGTGTCGGCGTGAACGTTGGGGTGGCGCACCAGGTGGTCGACCAGGGCCAGTTGTGCACTCCAGTCGTCCGCGAAGCTGCCCAGGTGCGGAATGATGAAGTCGACGTCGGGGTAGGCGGTGGCGAACAGTTCGACGGTGGCGACCTCGCCCATCACGTCGTACAGCACCGGCAGCCGGAAGGTCCTCGCGGCCCCGCACACCTCCCGGGTGATCCGCGCGTCGTGCCGGTGGACCTTGATGCCCCGCAGCCCCCAGCGGCCGGTGGCCTCCGCGAGGAGTGCGTGGATCCGGCCGGCGTCCCGCCGCGGATGCACCATGGCGAATCCGCTGTACCGCTCGGGACGGTCCGCGACGATGCGGCCCACCTGCCGGTTGGCCACCGCGTAGTCGGAGTGGAACACCGGCAGCAGGACCGTGTGGCGGATGCCGGCCGCCGCCGCCCGGCGGGCGTACGCGTCGAGCGGAGCGGAGTCCCACGGTCCGTCGAAATCCGGCCCCTGACCCGCGTGGCAGTGGCAATCGATGACCATCACCCGCTCCTCACGGCGGCAGCACCCGTACGGCGCCCGGGGCGAGGAAGGCGAGGCGGCGCTGCACGAAGAAGGTGTTGCCGTCCTGGTCGAGCCCCGGCACCGGGCCGATCCACTGCCAGTCTTTACGGGCCGCGAACCGTTCGGTGTACGCCTGCCACTCCGCCGGACTCGGATACCTGTCGTACCGGTCGTGGAAGTACTGGCGGGTGGAGCCGAACTCGGTCGCGTTCCCGATCGGGTTGGGCAGCGCGCCCGTGAGCGCGCGGGCAGCCAGGGTGCGGGCGGCCGCGGGAAGGTGCTGCCAGGGCCGCTGCTGGAGGGTCCGGTACCGCCCGAGCTGTCCCCTGGGGATGCCGGGCGGGGCCGGCCTGGGGTACGTGTCGCCTGTGGGGACGAAGTCGGGCCTGCGCTGCGCCCGCCGGGCGGCCTGCCAGTTCCTCAGCACGTGCTGCAACGGAGTCGAGTACGCGCGCAGGAACGCGTGGAACGACGGGTACAGGGTGCGGGTGAGCAGCGCGTACCGGTTGAACATGGCCCACACGACCGCGGCCTGCTCGGCCCCGGCGCGGCGCCCTCCGGTCTCGCCGACGAGGAACCGGGCGGTCCACACGAGGTCGTCCGGTGTGAAGCGGTACGGCTGTCCGGAACCCTGGGCCACGAGGGTGCCGAGCGCCGCCGGCCGACCGTGAGCGGAGAGCGGGCCGGCGGACGGGCCGGGGGTCGGGAACGGATTGGGGG
>NZ_JAAKZY010000244.1 GCF_011045015.1 Streptomyces scabichelini
TATAAGAGACAGGCCCCGCCCCTTCCCGAAACTGGGGGCGCCGCCCCCAGTTTCGGGAAGGGGCGGGGCTGGGGAAAGAAACCCCTACTCGACCCCCGCCGCACGAAGCGCCTCCACCGCCGCCCGAATCGACGGGCGGCGGTCGGCGTCGGCACGCCACACGGCGTACACCTCCCGCCGGACACGATGCCGGACCGGCACAGTCCGCACCCCGGCAGGCATCGGATCACGCCCGAGCCGCGGCGCAACGCACACACCGAGCCCCGCGGCGACCAGCGCGAGCTGCGTGTGATGCTCCTGGGCGCGATGCGCGATGACGGGCTCGATGCCCTTGGCGCGCAACGTGAACAGCAGCCACTCGTGGCAGAACTCGCCCTCACCCCAGGTAATCCACTCGTCGTCGGCGAACTCCTCCAGATCCACCTCGTCCCGCTCGGCGAGCGGATGCCCCGCGGGCATCGCCACATCCGCGGCGTCGTCGAAGAGCGAGGCCTTGACGAGCCCTTCGGGCACGGGCAACGGCTTGTTGTACCAGTCGAGTACGACAGCCAGATCCAGGTCGCCACGCAGCACGCCGGCGACGGCTGCCGGGGGCTCCAGCTCGCGTGAGCACACCCGCAGGGCCGGGTGGTCGGCGCGCAGCGCGGCGAGCGCCGAGGGGAACAGCCCGCGCGCGGCGGTCGGGAACGCGGCGAGCCGCAGCTCCCCGATCACCTGCCCTCGCTGGGCCTCCAGATCGGACTGGGCGAGCTCGACCTGAGAGAGGATCCGCGCGGCATGGTCGGCGAGCAGCCGTCCTGCGTCGGTGAGCCGCACACCCCGCCCGTTCTTGGCGACGAGCCGCTGCCCCACCTCCCGCTCCAGCTTGGACATCTGCTGGGACACGGCCGAGGTCGTGACATGCAGCCCTTCGGCCGCGCCGCTGACCGAGCCGTGCCGGGCAAGGGCGTCGAGGGTGCGCAGGCGCTCCAGGTTCAACATGTAAGCGATACTACGAGGTATCGGGCAAGAAGTATCGCTTGTGCTACGAGATCACCTGCGCGATCGTGGTCGGCATGAGCGCCGCCACGACACCCCGCACCCGTGCCGCCCAACCCGTCGTCACCGCGTCGAAGCGCCGCCGGGCCCTCGACTGGCGTATCCGCTTCGGCGTTCTCTCGCTTATCTGGGGCTTCAGCTTTCTGCTGATCAAAGTCGGTACAGAGGGGTACGCGCCCTTCCAAGTGACGCTGGGACGGCTGGTGTTCGGCACCCTGGTGCTCGCGGGCGCGATGGCCTGGAAGCGGGAGCCGTTGCCGCGCGGGGCGCGGACCTGGGGGCACTTGGCTGTCGCGGCGTTCTTCCTCAACGCCCTGCCGTTCTCGCTGTTCGCGTACGCCGAGCTGACGATTCCCTCCACGCTGGCGGGGATATGCAACGCGACCTCGCCGTTGTGGGGCATGGCTCTGTCGCTGGTCGCCCTCTCCGAGGACCGGCCCACCCGGCGCCGGGTCGCCGGTCTCGGCATCGGCTTCCTCGGGGTGCTGACGGTGCTCGGCGCCTGGCAGGGCTTCCACGGCCTCGACGCCGCGGGCACGGCCATGGCCCTGCTGGCCTCGCTCAGCTATCCGATCGGCTGGATCTACGTCCGCCGCACGCTGGCCGGCTCCGGCCACTCCCATCTTTCACTGACCGGCGCCCAGTTGCTCCTCGCCACGATCCAACTCGCCTTCGTCACCCCGTTGTTCACCACGCTGCCGGGCCGTCTCCCGGTCATGCCGCTGCTCGCCGTCGTCGCGCTGGGCGCCCTCGGCACCGGTCTCGCCGTCCTCCTCCAGTACGGCCTGGTCGCCGAGGTCGGCCCGACGACGGCCCAGATGGTCACGTACTTCATCCCGGTCATCGCCACCGCCGCGGGCGTCGCGATCCTCGGCGAGTCGCTGACCTGGTCGACACCGGTGGGCGCGGCCGTCGTGCTGGCGGGCGCGGCACTCACACAGTCCAGGCCCAGGTCCAAGTCCGGGGCGTAGCCGGGCGCCGGCTCAGACGTAGCGACGCGGGGGTGCCGGGTCGACGGCGGAGGCGACGGCGTCCGCCAGCGGCCCGATGTCGTGCGGGGCGAGCGTCGAGACGGTGATCCGTATGCCGGGTGGCGAGTTCACCCGGAAGCCGGCCCCCGGCGCGACGGCCCAGCCGGAGTGCAACAGGCGCGCGACGGCGCCTGTCTCGTCCGGGACGGGTACCCACACGTTCATCCCGCTGCGCCCGTACGACGCGATCCCTTGCTCCGCGAGCGCGCCGATCAGCGCGTCACGCCGCCGCCCGTACGCCGCCGCCACCTCCCGTACGTCTACGGCACCGCTCGCCCACAGCTGGACGACGGCCCGTTGCAGCAGGCGGCTCACCCAGCCCTGTCCAAGCCGCTGGCGCCCTTGGACACGGTCGGCGGTCACGGGATCGCCGGTGAACACGGCGAGCCGCAGGTCGGGGCCGTACGCCTTGGCGACCGAGCGCACGAAGGCCCAGTGCTGGGTGACACCGGCCAGTGGACGCAGGGGCAGGTCGACGATGCGATGGCCGTGGTCGTCCTCGATGAGCAGCGTCTGCGGGTGCGCCTTGAGCGCGGAACGCAAGGCACGCGCGCGCGTGGCGCTCACGGCGGCGCCGGTCGGGTTCTGCGCGCGGTCGGTGACGATCAGCGCGCGGGCCCCGGAGCGCAGCGCGTGCTGTACGTCGTCGGGCAGCGGGCCTTCGTCGTCGACGCCGACCGGGACCGTGCGAAGCCCCAGCGCCGGGGCTAGGTCGAGGACACTGCGCCAGCCGGGGTCCTCGATGGCGACCGCGTCCCCCGGTCTGAGATGGACGGCCAGCACGCGCTCGATGGCGTCGAGCGATCCGGAGGTGACGACGACCGGCCCGTCCGGTACACCGTCCGCGTCCAGATCCGCGCGTGCGAGCCGCGCCAACTCCGGTTCCACGGCGGCCTCTCCGTAGAGCACCGGCTTGCGGTCGGCGTGTGCCGCGGCCGCCGCGAACGCCTCCGTGAGCGCGGGCAACAGGGCCGGATCCGGGTTCCCGTCGGACAGGTTCCGCGCCCCGGGCGGCACGTCCAGGCGCGAGAGCTCACGGGCTGTCGTCACCGGCTTGGGGCGTACGCGGCTGCCGCGCCGGCCCGCGGTCTCGATGACCCCGCGCTCACGCAGCGTGCGGTACGCGGCCGCGACGGTGTTGGCATTCACCCCGAGCTGGGCCGCCAACTCCCTCATAGGCGGCAGCAGTTGGCCGGGCTCCAGCTCCCCGGAGCCCACCGCGCGCTCGACGGCGGCCGCAATCTCGGCTGCGCGCTTTCCTTCGATCCGATACTCTCCTAGCACAAAGAACATTATGTACTAGTGCAATATCTTCGCGCAAGGCAGCCTGAGACACAGGAAGGCACAGGCCGAGCACGAGGAGCACGCGACGACACGGAGAGCTGGAGAGCACCATGACGGAGACGGCCCCGCGGCCCGCCGCCTACACCCCGACCGACCGCACGATCCCCACCCGCTCCCGCGAGCGCGCCGCGTACGACCGCGAGATGGTGCACTCGATCCTCGACGAGGGGTACGTCTGCCATCTGGGCTTCGTCCGCGACGGAGCGCCGGTCGTGCTGCCCACGCTGTACGGCCGGGTCGGTGAGCGCCTCTATGTGCACGGCTCGACGGGTTCGCGTCCGCTGCGGATGGCCGGCCAGGCCGATCCGGGGCTCCGGGTCTGCCTCACCGTCACGCACGTGGACGGTCTCGTACTGGCCCGCTCGGCCTTCCACCACTCGATGAACTACCGCTCCGTGGTGGTGCACGGCACAGCCCACCAGGTGACGGACCCCGACGAGAAGCGCGAGGCCCTGGACGCGCTGGTCGACCATGTGATCCCGGGCCGCTCGTACGACTCCCGGCCCGCCAACGCCAAGGAACTGGCCGCCACCGCCGTGCTCCGACTCGACCTCGGCGAGGTCTCCGCCAAGCTCCGCACGGGTGGCCCCAACGACGAGCCCGAGGACCTCGGACTGCCGCACTGGACGGGAGTGGTCCCGCTCCACAAGGGGTACGGCACCCCGATCCCGGCCGACGACCTGGCCCCCGGTGTCGAACTCCCCGACTACCTGGCGACGCTCTGACCCTCGCCCTCGGGAACCGGATACGCCGACGCGAGGCGCGATGCCGCGCGGGCCGGGATGAGGCCCGCCGCGGCATCACGCACTCCTCAGGCCGGCGCCGGCTCTTCCTCGGCCACCTTCCGTGCGGGTCCCGCACCTGCTCGCGTCTCCGCGACCGCGAGCCCGGCGACCGACCCGAGCATGAGCAACGTGCCCACGAGCGTCGCCGCCGTCAGCCGCTCGCCGAGCAGTCCCACGGCCAGCACCGCCGCGCTCACCGGCTCCAGAAGCATGATCACGGAGACGGTGGCCGAGCGGACGACGGCGGCCCCCGCGAAGTACAGCGCATACGCGAGGGCGGTCGGGATCGCCGCGATGTACGCCAACAGGCCCATGACCTGGGGGAGTTCGGCGGTGTGCGGCACCAGGCCCTCGGCAAGGCCGAACGGCAGCAGGCACAGGGTCGTGACGGCGAACGCCCCGACGGTGGTGGAGGGCGCGTCGGCCCCGCCGTCACGCCCCCACCACCGGGTCAGCAGCGTCATCACGGAATACCCGGCGGCGGACACGAGCGCGAGCACGACGCCCCACGGCCGCACCGTCGTGTCCCCGCTGCCGAGTACCAGCACCGCGAGTCCGGCGAGGGCCCCGGCAACGGCGGCGGCCCCGCCGCTCCCGAGCCGCTCACTCATCGTCAGCCGCGCCCCGAGCGCGATGAGCACGGGGCCGGCGCCGAGTGTGACGACGGTGGCCACGGCGAGCCCGGTCGCCTCGACGGCGGCGAAGTACGCGGTCTGGAAGACGGCGAGCCCGACGCCGGTGACCCCGATCCGCAGCAGGGTCGTACGAAGGCGGGGCCGTTCGGTGGGACGCGGCTGGGGCCGCAGCAGCCGGACGGCGAGGAGGAGGACGAGTCCGCCCGCGCAGCGCCAGAACGACAGGGCGACGGGGCCCATGTCGCTCACCCGGTAGACGAGCGAGGCGGCCGCGCCCGCGGTGCCCCAGGCGGCACCGGCGACGGTCAGATAGAAGAGGCCTCGCCCGATGGGCAGGCCGGAAGCAGCATTCGACACGTGTTCTCTCCGCAGACGCAGAAGTTCGGGAAGGGACCACGTCACGCGCGCAGCACATCGGCGCGTGGAAGGTCCTCGGACTTCATCTGCGAGCAGCACCGTTCAGCCCGGCCGACGGGCCGGGCGTGGATTCCGGAGGGCCCGCCTCAGGCGGCCGGAGGCGGAAGAACGAGTGCTTCAGAATGCATGATCAGCAGCCTAGGCGGCGCGGCCCCGCGTCGACAACTCCCTTTCGGCGTCGCCTCCGCCACTCGCCACCGGTTCCTCCGAGGCCTTGGCGGGCGTCGACGACTGCGCGATGAACGCGCCGAGCAGCACCACCGCGCCGCCGACGATCTGCGGCGCCGAAAGGTGTTCGCCGAGCAGGATCCAGGCGAGGACGGTCGCGATGACCGCTTCGAGGCAGGCCACGACGCCGGCGACCTGCGGGGAGAGCCGGCGCACGGCCAGCACGCCGGTGACGTACGCGATGACGGTGGCGACCAGCACGATCCAGGCCAGCAGGAATCCGGCGGCGACCGTCGTGCCGTTCAGATCCGCGGCGCCGCCGAGGACCGACCATTCCATGCCCCACGGGCGCGAGACGACCGTCAGTACGAGCGCGCCCACGAGCAGGCCGTACGCGATGACGCCGAGCGGATCCGGCGCCTGATCGCCCGCGTCGCCGCCCTGGTCGGACAGGATGAAGTAGCCGACCTGGCAGCAGGCCGCACCGAGCGCGAGCAGCAGTCCGAGGAGGTCGAAGCCCAGCCCCGACCACACCTCGACGACGCAGGCGAGCCCGCCGACGGCGAGTACGACTCCGAGGGCGGCGGCACGCGTGACCGGCCGCCGCTGCACGAACCGCACCCAGCCGAGGACCAGCGCCGGCGCGAGGTACTCGACGAGCAGGGCGACCCCAACGGGGATCCGTGAGATCGCGGCGAAGTAGCAGGCCTGGACGCCGGCCACGGCGAGCAGTCCGAACCCGGCGAGCAGCGCGGGGCGACTGCGCAGCAGCCCACGGTGGCGCACGGCGAGCGGCAGCATCACCAGGGCGGCGCCCGCGACACGCAGCCACACCACGTGGAGCGGTTCGAGGCCCGCCTCGATCAACGGTTTGGCCGCAACACCGGATCCCCCGAAGGCGACCGCCGACACGAGCGCGAGGCCCAGTCCGACGCCCCTCCCCCGGTTGCTCTGACTGCTCTCAGACATACGCACCGGCACATGATGACAGGGGACGACATGAGCGTCATCCCCAATGGCACCTGTCTCGACGGCTGGACGCGCACGCCTGCGGACCTAGTCCTCAAAATCGATCGTGGGACAGCGCCGAACGTCGGGCCCGGCCGCTCAGGCTTCTACGCCGGGCTCCACCGCGGCGTCGAGACGGGCCCGTAGCGTCGCCACGTCGACGCCCGCCCGCTCCAGCACATCCACGGCCCGGGACTCGGGATCGGCGACCATGGCCGCGAGCAGGTCGATCCCGTCCGCCGGTTCGCGGCCTCGCCGCGCGGCGAGCGCGCACGCATGGTCCATGGCCTCGGCCGCCACCGGGGACCAGCCGTCCTCCCGCACGGTCGGCACGGCACCGGAGTCCTCCACGCTGCTCTGCCAGCGCAATCCGTAGCCGATGGTGCGCTGTACGAGATAGCCGAGCAGGCGCGCGATCTGAGGACCACCGCCGAAGACCGCGCGCACCTCGGGGTCGGACTCCAGGAGCGTATGGAGCAGATGGGCCGTGTCGATCTGCCGGTCCCCGTCGCGCAACGCCCTTCTGCGCGCACCGGCGACCACCGCCGCCAGCTCCTCACTGAGTCTGGCCTCGATGTCCATACGGTTCAGGCCACGCTCGGCTGCCTGCTGCCGGGGAATACGGGGTTGCACACCCCTTACCCCATCAGTCCCTTCGAGGTGAGTCATCCTCGGCGGGAAGCATTTTCTCGTCCGACACAGGGTGGGCAGGCGTAGGCGGATTCTCCTCCTTACGGATGACATCACGCCCTTGTCCCTGACGGAGCGCGCGCCGCCTTGCCTCGCGCCCCACGCGCAACCTCATCGCTCCGGCGCTCGTCCACTGGGACATGGAGAGCAGGTGCTGGCTGGTGGCCCTGCCGGCGATCGACGGCAGACAGTACGTGTACCGGGTGTACGCACCCGAGGACGCCCTGCTTGCCGATCTGTTCTGGGAGGCGTGGCACTGCCACGACGAAGGGCCCTTCCCGCGCGCGTGGGACGTGTTCGACGCGGCGGTGATACGGCGGGTGGCCTGAGCCCCTGGCTCGGAGGTCCCCAAGGCCGCACTTTCTGACGGTTCATCAGTATTGAATGTTGCAGGCCCTCCGGCTACGTTCCGCGACACCGTAGCTGCGCCCGGCGCAGCGCCTGACACGAAGGGGTGGTCGCATGGCCGAAGTCAGCGCGGAAGCACGGATCGAGGCACCGGCCGAGAAGGTCTGGGCGCAGCTCACGGACTTCTCCTCCTACGGGGAGTGGAACTCCACGCACACCAGCTTCCCCAAGGGTGGCCCCGAGACCCTCGAAGTCGGCGGCACCTTCCAGGAGAACATGAAGCTCATGAGTTTCCCCGCTGAAGTCGACTGGACCATCGAGGAGTTGGAGCCCGCCCGCACGCTGGCGATCCGCGGCAAGGGTCCCATGGGCGTGATCGTTGCCACGCGCTACACGCTCACGCCGGACGGCGAGGCCGCCACGACGGTCCGTATCGACGGGGAGTTCACGGGCGCCGCCGTCTCCTTGATGGCGGGCAAGCTCAAGGACTCGGCGACGGCGGCCCTCGACGAATCCCTGCGGAAACTGGGCGGGTTGGTGGCCTAGAGCCACGTCACCCACGTCACCACAGACTTGGTCACCCATACCAAAGGGGGGTACTTCGGTGGCGAAGTACCCCCCTGGTGCGGGCCATCGGGCCATGGGCCCCCATCCCGTCAGTCCTCGTCGGCGAGGATCAGATACAGCTTCTTCCGGGCTTCATTGATGACGGACAGCGCCTTCTCGCGCTGCTCCTTGCTGCCGGTCTTCCAGACCTGGCCGAACGCCTCCATCAGACCGAAACCGGCCTGCCGGATGTCGCTCAGCGCCTCCCAGTCGACCCCACGCCCGGCCTCTTCCCAGGGCGCGTCGGGACCCTCGTCGGCCGCGGTGCGGCCCGCCTCGGTGAGCGAGAACAGCTTCTTGCCGCCCTCCGTCGCGCTGCTGATCAGGCCTTCGTCCTCCAGCAGCTGGAGGGTGGGGTACACCGAGCCGGGGCTGGGTTTCCACGCCCCGCCGCTGCGCTCGGCGATCTCCTGGATCATCTCGTAGCCGTGCATGGGCCGGTCCTTCAGCAGGGCCAGGATCGACGCGCGTACGTCGCCGCGCCGCGCCCTGCCCCGCGGACCGCCGCGGCCGCCACGGCCACCCCAGGGTCCCGGGCCGAAGCCCGGCCCGAAGGGACCGAAGGCGGCACGCCGCCCCTCGAAGCCGTCCCGACCGTGCGGGCCGGGCCCGCCGTGTCCACGTCCAGGACCGGGGCCGAAGCCCGGTCCGAATTCCTCTCCATGGGAACGCATCGCAATCACTCCATTCCATCGTTGATCGGTCGCGATGCGTCAACGATATATCGGAATGGCTCGCTTGACAAGACCCCACCTGACACCGATCACGTCCACTCGCCGTCCGCGAACCGACCCACCACCGGTCCACCCGCCCCGAATTGGCCTTGGCCTGCGGCTTCGATCCGGGCCTAGCGTCAGCTCCATGCGGATTCGAATCGTCGACGCCTTCACCGACCGTCCCTTCGCCGGCAACCCGGCCGGGGTCCTCCTCCTCGACGCCTTCCCCGACGACGCCTGGCTCCAGAACGTGGCACTGGAGGTCAACCACGCGGAGACTGCGTTCGCCCACCCCCTCCCGAAGGGCGGCGAAGCCGACTGGGCGCTGCGCTGGTTCACGCCCGTCACCGAGGTCGCGATGTGCGGCCACGCGACGCTCGCCACCGCGCACGTGCTGGCCACCACGGGGGTCGCCCGGGGCCCTGTACGGTTCGCGACCAGGAGCGGCGTGCTCATCGCCACCATGAACGACGACGGGTCCATCACGCTGGACTTCCCGACCTCGCCGCTCACCCAGGTCGAGGTCCCGCCGGGCGTGGCCGAGGCCCTGGGGGCCGAGCCGCTCGCCGCTCACGACACCGGCCCGAGTGTCGGCGACCTGCTCATCGAGCTCGCCGACGAGAAGACCGTTCTGGGCCTCGCCCCCGACCACAAGGCCCTCTCCCGGTACTCCGAGCGCGGCATCATCGCCACCGCCCGCGCCGCAGGCCCTTTCCAGGGCTACGACTTTGTCTCGCGCTGTTTCTTCCCGAACGTGGGCATCGACGAGGACCCGGTCACCGGTAGCGCCCACACGGCCCTCGCCCCCTACTGGGCCGACCGCCTCGGCCGCCCCGATCTGACCGGGCTGCAGGCGTCCGCGCGCTCGGGGCTGGTGCGGACCCGGCTCTACGGGGACCGCACGCTGCTCACGGGGTGGGCGGTCACGGTCATCGAGGGCGAACTGAACGCGTGAGCTGCGGGTTCATCGTGGCTTGTCGCGCAGTTCCCCGCGCCCCTGGGTTCGTTGGGGGTCGGGGCCGTGGGCCGGTGCGTCAGCCCGTCGCAGGGTGGGCATACGGCCCTGGCCTGGTACAAGGCCCTGGCTTCCTGAGACAGAACCTACGCGACGGGCGTACGACGCACCGGCCCACGGCCCCTCCCGCCGGTGGAAGGGTGCGGGCACGTTGTGGCTGGTGAGCATGATGACTGACGGCTCCGGGAGCGCCCCTTCAGGGGCGCGGGGAACTGCGCGACCAGCCACGACGGCGCTGCAGCCGACAACGAACCCAATCGCCGGAGGCACTACGCCGTAGGCAACCACCCCACCTTCCCCGCCAACAGCGCATATCCCACGAACGCCCCGATATCGAGCAACGAATGGGCAACCACCAACGGACCGACGCGCCCCCAGCGGCGGTACAGGTACACGAAGACAACGCCCATCACCAGGTTCCCGATGAACCCCCCGATGCCCTGATACAGGTGATACGACCCCCGCAACACAGAGCTGGCCATCAGCGCGGTACCCGGCGTCCACCCCAACTGCCCGAGGCGACGCAGCAGGTACCCCACGACGATCACTTCCTCCAGAACGGCGTTCTGCACCGCGGAGAGGACCAGCACCGGATACTTCCACCACACCTCGGGCAGCGACTCCGGCACCACCGTGAGATTGAAGCCAAGGCCACGGGACGCCAGGTAGAAGGCGATCCCCGTGCTGCCGATCACCGCGGCGATCATCGCGCCACGGCCCAGATCCGGCCACGGACGGGTGCGATCGAAGCCGATGGTCCGCAAGCCCTGCCCTTCGCGGAGCAGAAAGTGCGCGACGAGCAGGACCGGTACCAGCGCGGACGTGATTCCGAACAGCTGCCAGGCCAGATCAAGCCACGGCCGGCCCGGCGCCTCCGAAGCGTTCAGGTTGGCCGCCTGATCCTTCAGGCCCCCGGGTTTCGTCACCGACCCGACAAAGCTGATCAGCGCGGAAACCCCGCTCGCCCCGAGCGAAACCCCCAGCACGAGCAGCGTCTCGTCGCGAAAAATCCGCCGTCGCGACTGCTCCGCCGGGAAAGAATCGGCCACCGACCCCGCCTCCGCCTGCACGCCTGCCTCCAGTTGAGTAATCCCGCCTCATCCCCATCGTCGCCCCGCTAAGGTCTCGAAAGAAGTTACGAAGATCGTGCGCGACAGGCCGTCGGGGGGACGGACGCCGTACGGGGGCGTATCTCCCTTTTCCGACAAGCCGCACGGCTCAATCAGGGAGGGCACCACCGTCATGGGACGTCACAGCTTGCCCGACGGATACGGGAGGAGGACAGCCGCCCCCCGTCCACGCGCGCGGCGCCGCAAGGTGGCGATTGCGACGGCGCTCGTGCTCTCCGTCGCCGCGGGCACCGTGGCGGCGATCGAAGGCGGAGTGCTGTCCCTCCGACCGTCCTGCGAGGACAGCGCGGTGCGCCTCAGGATCGTGGCCGCCCCGGACATCGCGCCGGCCCTGCGGTCCGCGGCCGAGTACGCCCATGCCAACGACGTGACCTCCGACGGCCGCTGCATGGACATCGACGTGACCGCCCGTGAGTCGTCCGCGGTCTCGGACGCCCTGCGGTCGAAGGAGAAGAGCGGCACCGACTTCGAGGTGTGGGTGCCCGACTCGGGCCTGTGGGTGGACCAGATCACGGCGGACACCGGGGCGATCCCGGTGACGCAGTCGGGCAACGTCGCGTCCTCACCGATCGGTGTCGCCATGATCCCGTCGGCCGCGAAGACACTCGGGTGGCCGAGCAAGACGTATACGTGGACCGAGTTGGCCGGCGCGGCCATGCAGGACGACACGCTCAAACTCGGGGCGGGCGACCCGGCGCGCAGCGCGACCGGTGTGCTCGCCCTGACCCAGCTGACCAGCGCCGCCGGCAAGGCCAAGGACGGCGATACCCAGGCGGCCGCGATGGCGAAGGCCCTCTCGCAGCGCACTGCGGAGAGCGACAGCCAGCTCCTGGACACCCTTCCGCGTGACTTGTCCGGCGCCGAGCAGGGCAACCCGAAACGCAACCAGGCGCTGATCCTCTCCGAGCAGGCGGCGTTCGCGCACAACACGGAGGCGGACGGCGGAGACGACCTCGACCTCTTCTATCCCAAGGACGGTTCGCCGCGCCTTGACTACCCGTTCGCGCTGGTCGACGAGGCCAGACTGACCACGGACGAGAGCCGGGCCGCGCTGCGCTTCATGACCCTGCTGGCCGAGCCCGACGGACTCGGGATCCTGGAGAAGCACGGCTTCCGCACGGACGACGACGAGACCTCGGACGCGCTGGTCACGCGTGCGGGCGGGCGGGCCCCGCAGCCGTACGGCGAGCCGGCGGTCGAGCCGGCCTCGGCGAGGGAGGTCCAGGAAGCCCTCGGTATGTGGACGATCACGGTGCAGAGCGCCCGGATCACCACGGTCGTCGACGCCTCCGGGTCCATGGCGGCAACGGTGCCGGGCACCGAGCGGTCCCGGATGGACGTGACGAAGTCCTCGCTGCTTCAGGCTCTGGCGACCTTCACGCCGGAGGACGAGATCGGGCTGTGGAAGTTCTCGACGAAGCTCGACGGCGACCGCGACTACCGCGTCCTCGTCCCGACCGAACGGCTCGGCGACCGCAAGGGCGACGCCACCCAGCGGGACAGGCTGTCCGCGGCCTTCAGCGACCTCGAGCCGGTCCCGGACGGCGCGACCGGCCTGTACGACACCACGCTCGCGGCGTACAGGGAGGCCATCGCCTCGTACGCGAAGGACAAGTTCAACGCGCTGGTGATCCTGACCGACGGGGTGAACGAGGACCCGGGCAGCATCTCGCGCTCCGGCCTCGTCGCCGAGCTCGAGAAGCTCACCGACCCGGAGCGCCCGGTGCCGCTGATCGCGATCGCCGTGGGCCCGGACGCCGACAAGGACGAGGTCGACCAGATCGCGAAGGCGACGGGCGGCTCGGGCCACCTGGTCAGCGATCCGTCCCAGATCCACTCCGTGATCCTCAAGGCCATCGTGCAGGCGGGCAGCCTCAGTTGATCACCTCAGCGGGATCGCGGGCTCCGGCAGTCCCACCGGCCAGGTGTGCACGGGCTCACCGAGATGCATCAGCTCGCCGTAACGTTTCGTCGTGGCGGCCAGCGCGGTCTCCCGGTCCATGCCGGTCTCCAGGGCCCGGTGGAACGTACTGGACTGCCAGGACGCCCCGTTGACCCGCCGTATGCATCGCTCCTCGATCACGCCCAGATAGAACTTCCGGTCGGCCGGCTCGACGCCCCACGCGTCCAGGCCCGCCTCCGCGAGCGGCAGCAGCTCATCCCGCACCAGCTGTACCGCGGGCACGCGTGTCGTCCCGCCGTACCGGCCGCGCCGCGGCCACTCGAGGTGTGCGTCGATGCCGTAGCGGCAGGCGTGGTCGAAGTTGGCGGCGGCGGCCTCGAAGGGCAGCCGGGTCCACACGGGCCGCGCGTCCTCGGCCAGGGCGCGGACGAGCCCGTAGTAGAAGGCCGCGTTGGCGATGACGTCGGTGACGGTGGGGCCCGCGGGCAGCACGCGGTTCTCGACCCGCAGATGCGGGACGCCGTCGTCGATGCCGTACACCGGGCGGTTCCAGCGGTAGACGGTGCCGTTGTGCAGCACGAGTTCGGCGAGCCGGGGTATGCCGCCGTCGTCCAGGACGCGCTGCGGATCCTCGTCGTCGCAGATCGGCAGCAACGCCGGGAAGTAGCGCAGATTCTCCTCGAAGAGGTCGTACGCCGACGAGATCCACCGCTCGCCGAACCAGGTGCGCGGCCGGACGCCCTGCGCCTGGAGTTCGGGCGGACGGGTGTCGGTGGACTGCAGGAACAGCGGCGGCCGGGATTCGCGCCACAGCTCGCGGCCGAACAGGAACGGGGAGTTGGCGCCGACCGCGATCTGCGCGGCGGCGATCGCCTGCGCCGCGTTCCACACGTCGGCGAAGCGGTCGGGCGTGACCTGGAGGTGCAACTGCACGGAGGTGCAGGCCGCTTCGGGCGCGATGGACGCCGAGGTGCAGCTGAGCCGCTCGACACCGTCGATGTCCAGTGTGAAGTCCTCGCCGCGGGCCGCCACGATCTGGTCGTTGAGCAGGGTGTAGCGGTCCACGTCGGAGATGTTCGCGGAGATCAGGTCGTCGCGTGCGAGCGTGGGCAGAATGCCGATCATCACGATGCCCGCGTCGACCTCGTTCGCTTTGCGGTGGGCATATGCGAGTGCGGTGCGCAACTCCTCGGCGAGCCGGTCGAATACCCGGTCTCCCAATCGATGTGGGGCAATGTTGACTTCCAGATTGAACATGGCGAGTTCTGTTTGGAAATCACGGCTTGCGATGCGTTCGAGTACTTGCGCGTTCATCATTCGCGGCATGCCGTCGGGGTCCGCGAGATTGAGCTCGATCTCCAGGCCCATGAGATTCTTGGGGCGGTCGAACCTGTTCTCCGCCAACAGCCGCTCCAGCCCCGCCAGGCACTGCCGGAGCTTGCCGCGGTAGCGCTGCCGATCGGACAGTCCGAACGACGCTGCCTCGACCTTCTCCCCCATCGAAGCGTCCCTCCTCGACTGGGCGCAGCCCGACGGACCGGCCGTTGACGTCCCGGGTCACGGGGGATGATGCCCAGGCAATGCGATCGATAACGTCCTGGACCGGCCCGTTGGGCGCTACGCTGGATGCGGCACCTCCGGGCACATTCGCGCGGCATGAGGCAGTGCACCGTTTTTACCGAGCGGTGATCTCTTGTTTGACGACTGACGATCTCGTGAAAAACGCCGATGAGAATCGGCCGACCGTTTCGGTGACGTATCCCGAGGTCATCGCCGGGTTCCCGCGGAGAATCGGGATCAAACGCACCTATCGACGACCGAATTGTGTCTTGCCCTTAATGCGGGGAACGGCTAGATGAAACACCGTCTGAACACGTGTCGTATAAACTTCGCGAACGAGGCAGAGAGCTGGCGCTCGCGGTCGTGGGCCTGATGTCACAGTGACGTCATTCACCGAACGGTGAGCCGCGCGGCGTCTGATGCGTGCGATCGCAAAGCGACGGAAGGTCCTTGACGCGTCTCCCGGTCGACCACAGGCAGGGCCGGGCACGAGCCACCGGAACGTTCCGGCACCACGGCGAGCGTACGCATCAGACGCCGCGCGACAGGCAGCAAGGTGACCCCACAGGTCCGGACCCCCGCCCCCTCTGAC
>NZ_JAAKZY010000245.1 GCF_011045015.1 Streptomyces scabichelini
CCCCCACAACCCTCCCCACCCGCACAGCCCCCACCAACGCCGCATGGTCCGCCTCGGTGCGGTCCGCATAGGCCACCGAGAACGACGCGATCGCCTCGTCCAGTTCCTCGCTCTTGCCGCAGTAGCCCGCGATCAGGCGTGGATCGGCGCTGTGGGCGTGCGCACGGGCCAGCAGTGCGCCCGTCATGCGGGCGTAGTCGTCTATCTGGTCGGCGGCGAGGGCCGCGGGGTCGACGCTGCCCTTGCGGTTACGGAACTGGCGTACCTGGAAAGGCCGCCCGTCGACCGAGGTCCAGCCGAGGAGGATGTCGCTCACGACCTGCATGCGCTTCTGCCCGAGGACGACACGGCGGCCCTCGTGCTCGGCCTCCGGCACCGTCAGGCCCGCCGTCTTCAAGTGCGGCACCAGGGCGGAGGGGCGGGTCTCCTTCACCTGGAGGACGAGAGGTTCGCCGCGGTGGTCGAGCAGGAGCACCACGTATGAGCGCAGGCCCACGCTGCCCGTGCCGACCACGCGGAACGCGACGTCGTGCACCGCGTACCGGGCGAGGAGCGGGAGGCGGTCCTCGGAGAGTGTGGTCAGGTACTCCTCCAGCGATGCCGCCACTGCGGCGGCCTCCGCGTCGGGTATGCGCCGCAGTACGGGCGGTGCGTCGACGAAGCGGCGTCCTCCGCCCTCGACCGCCTCCGTCGACTTCGCGGCGAAGCGGCCGCTGGTGTTGCCCCGCGCCTTCTCCGAGACCCGCTCCAGCGTGCCCAGCAGGTCATGGGCGTCGGTGTGCGAGACCAGTTCCTCGTCCGCGATGGCGTTCCAGGCGTCCAGGACCGGGAGTTTGGCGAGCAGGCGCATGGTGCGCCGGTAGGAGCCGGTCGCGTAGTGCGCAGCCTTGCGGCAGGTGTCCTCGTCCGCTCCCGCCTCGCGGCCCGCGAGGACCAGTGAGGTCGCGAGCCGTTTGAGGTCCCACTCCCACGGCCCGTGCTGCGTCTCGTCGAAGTCGTTCAGGTCGATGACGAGGCCGCCGCGCGCGTCCGCGTACAGGCCGAAGTTCGCCGCGTGTGCGTCGCCGCAGATCTGCGCGCCGATGCCCGTCATGGGCGTACGCGCCAGGTCGTATGCCATGAGTCCGGCCGAGCCGCGCAGGAAGGCGAAGGGTGTGGCCGCCATCCTGCCGACCCGTATCGCCGTGAGCTCGGGGATGCGGCCGCGGTTGGACTCCTCGACGGCGGTCACGGCGTCCGGACGGTCTCCGTTCACGTCCAGGGACGCGTGCGCGCCGCGCGGCACCTGCCCCCGCAACGCCTTGCCCTCGTCCTTGGGCGACCCCTTCGCGGGCCACTGCGCGAACCCGCGCACCCCGGAAACCCTGGCCTGCCCGGCCTGCCTGGCCTGTGCGCCCTGCGGCCCCGGCTGCCGGCTCGGCTGCGCCGCCTGGTCAACCTGCTCAGGCCGCGCCGCCACCGCTTCATCGATCTGGCTCATACCGACCGCTCTCCCCGTGCACGAACATCAACTCGCCACGACGGTACAGCCGGGCGTCAACTCGCGTGACCCCCTGTGAATAACTCCATGCCTGTGGAAAACACCGCTGCTCAGCGCCAGCTGCCGCAGCGGCGGGCTTACTTCCGCGGCCTCACTGCGGCGGACTTACTTCCGGGATTCCCGCGGGCACGATCGGTCCGCCGGCAGATGGGTTTCGGCCCACTTCCCCAGTTCCTTGAGCGAGGAGTCCAGCGCGGCCCCCGCTTCCGTCAGCCGATAGGTGACCCGCAGCGGCGGCCCTTCATCGACCTCGCGCACCACGAGCCCCATCGCACCGAGCTCCGTGAGCCGGTCGGAGAGCATGCGCTCGCTGATGCCTGGGATGGCGCGGCGCAGGTCGGCGAAGTGTGCGGGGTGCGGCAGGAGCACGGACACGATCGGGCCGGTCCAGCGTTTTCCGAGCAGCTGGAAGACGCGCGTGATGCCGTCGTCCACCTGCTTGCACGCCACTTCTCCGTGGCTCTTCTGGGGCGCCATGTCTCCAGAGTACTGGCTTCCCGTTTGGTACTGATAAAAAGTAAGCTACTGTGAAACCCGTAGTCACCTACGAAAACAACAGCCATCTCAGACCTCTCAAACCGCTCTTTGGAGACCTCATGGCCACCCTGCTGCACCTGGACTCGTCCGTGTTCCCCGGTCCCGCCTCGGCGTCCCGCGCCGTGACGGAAACGTTCCGCAAGACCTGGGAGGAGCAGCATCCGGAAGGCACGGTCATCTACCGCGACCTCTCCGCGAACCCCGTACCGCACATCACCGCCGACGCCCACACCGCCGGCTTCGCCGACCCGGCCACGCACACCCCGGAGCAGGCGGCCGCCTTCGCCGAGCGCGCGAAGCTCATCGAGGAACTGGAGAGGGCGGACGCCGTGCTGATCGGCGCCCCCATGTACAACTACTCGATCCCCTCGACGCTCAAGGCGTGGCTGGACAACGTGATCCTCATGGGCCGCACCGCCATGACCGAGGACTCGACGGTCAAGGGCACCCCGGTCACCGTCGTCGCCAGCCGCGGCGGCTCCTACGCGCCGGGCACCCCGCGCGAGGGCTACGAGTACGTCCGGAACTACCTCGAGGCGGTCCTGGCAGACACCCTCGCCCTGGACGTCCACTTCATCGTCCCGGAGCTCACGATGGCCCCACAGAACCCGGCGATGTCCGAGCTGATCCCCCTCTTCGAGACCTCCCGCACCAAGGCCCACGAGGACGCGGCCACCAAGGCCAAGGAACTAGTGGAGCGCGTGTCCGCGTAACCCCGCCGAGGGCCACCTCACACCCTGCAAACCATGTGATTGTCCTCACCCGGGGCGTCTCTGAGCGAACGTCCCGGGACGCCCGCGGACAACGGGCACGGACACCAGGCAACGCAAAAGCCCCGCAGGTCCAAGACCTGCGGGGCTTCCTCTGTGCGCGAGGGGGGAGTTGAACCCCCACGCCCTTGCGGGCACTGGAACCTGAATCCAGCGCGTCTGCCTATTCCGCCACCCGCGCATTGGGTGTGTCGTCCGTCTCTCACCGAGAGGTGTGAGCGCCTGGCGACATCCAGAAGATTAGCACGCTGCCAAGGGTGGATTCACATCCCTTTCCGGGGGCGCACACGGGGCGGCAGCAGGGCCACGGACCCCGGCATCACCTGCGCTGCCGCCCCGAACAGTGCCTCGAATCCCACCGTTCCCTCCCCGCACGTATCGGCCAGAACCTGTTCACGTATCAACCTCGTACCGGTCCCGGCCATCTCCCCAGGAGGCGGACAGGGTCCACAGTCGGGTGCGGGACACTGTGGTGAAGCCACCTCTACGATCCTTCCCATGGGAGTGCCCAGGGAGAGTTCGAGGAGGAGCTCCGAAGGGAACTTCGGGAGGGGACTTCAGTGGGCGTCGACACCCGTCGACCGGGCCGACAGGGGGAACCAGCCGATTTCCCGGCGCGTGGATACGATCAGTAAGCAGTACCAGGACAAGGACGAAGGAGGAGGTGCCCCATGGGAGTCCTGAAGAAGTTCGAGCAGCGTCTCGAAGGTCTGGTCAACGGCACCTTCGCCAAGGTGTTCAAGTCCGAGGTCCAGCCCGTCGAGATCGCCGGAGCACTCCAGCGTGAGTGCGACAACAACGCGACGATCTGGAACCGCGACCGGACCGTCGTACCCAACGACTTCATCGTGGAGCTGAGCACACCGGATTTCGAGCGTCTCAGCCCCTACTCCGGCCAGCTCGGCGACGAGCTCGCCGGCATGGTGCGCGACTACGCGAAGCAGCAGCGGTACACCTTCATGGGCCCCATCAAGGTCCATCTGGAGAAGGCGGACGACCTCGACACCGGTCTGTACCGGGTACGCAGCCGTACGCTCGCCTCCTCCGCCAGCCAGCAGGCTCCGGAGCGCGCCCCCGCGGGAGGCCCGGCAGGCCGTCCCGGAGGCGGAGGCGGAGGCTACGGGTATCCGCCGCCGGCCCAGCCGGCGGGCGCTCCCCCCATGCCGTCCGCGCCGCCGCCCGGCGGCCGTCCCGGCCCCGCGGCACCGATGGGTGCCGGCCGCGCCGCCGCGGCTCCCGGCCCGCTGCCCGGTGCACGCGTACGGCACTGGATCGAGATCAACGGCAACCGCCATCAGATCTCCCGCCCGACGCTGGTGCTGGGCCGCAGCACCGACGCCGACGTGCGGATCGACGACCCCGGCGTCTCACGCCGGCACTGTGAGATCCGGACCGGAACGCCCTCGACGATCCAGGATCTCGGGTCCACCAACGGCATCGTGGTGGACGGGCAGCACACCACCCGCGCTACGCTCCGCGACGGCTCGCGGATCGTCGTGGGCAGTACCACCATCATTTACCGGCAAGCCGAAGGGTGAAGCGGGGGCAATGTCAGAGCTGACCCTCACGGTCATGCGGCTGGGTTTCCTGGCCGTACTGTGGCTGTTCGTGATCGTGGCCGTGCAGGTCATCCGCAGCGACCTGTTCGGAACGCGCGTCACACAGCGCGGCTCGCGCCGGGAGAGCGGACGGCCGCAGCAGGCCGCCCGGCAACAGGCCGCGCCCCCGCAGCAGCGCCAGCAGGCGAGCAGCGGCGGCCGTCAGCGCCGCGGCGCGCCCACCAAGCTCGTCGTCTCCGAGGGCACTCTTACGGGTACGACGGTCGCCTTGCAGGGGCAGACCATCACGCTGGGGCGCGCGCACGACTCCACGATCGTCCTGGACGACGACTACGCCTCCAGCAGGCATGCCAGGATCTACCCCGACCGTGACGGTCAGTGGATCGTGGAGGACCTCGGGTCCACCAATGGCACCTATCTCGACCGGGCCCGGCTGACGACCCCCACGCCGATTCCGCTGGGCGCGCCGATCCGCATCGGCAAGACCGTCATCGAGCTGCGGAAGTAGTACGACAATGAGCGAGCGGAGCGAGCACGCAGCGGCGGTCCACACGAAGGACCCCGGCGCGCTCCCGACCGGAGGGTGGGCACCGTGCGGATGTACCCGGAGCCGACGGGCGAGGTGCGCATGAGTCTGTCACTGCGCTTCGCCGCCGGATCGCACAAAGGCATGATCCGCGAGGGCAATGAGGACTCCGGTTATGCCGGTCCGCGCCTGCTCGCGATCGCCGACGGGATGGGCGGCCAGGCCGCCGGTGAGGTCGCCAGCTCCGAGGTGATCTCCACCATCGTCGCGCTCGACGACGACGTGCCGGGTTCCGACATCCTGACCTCACTGGGCACGGCCGTGCAGCGCGCCAACGACCAGCTCAGGCTGATGGTCGAGGAGGACCCGCAGCTCGAGGGCATGGGGACGACCCTCACGGCGCTGCTGTGGACCGGGCAGCGGCTCGGCCTCGTGCACGTCGGCGACTCCCGCGCGTACCTGCTGCGGGACGGCGTACTGACCCAGATCACCCAGGACCACACCTGGGTGCAGCGGCTCGTCGACGAGGGACGCATCACCGAGGACGAGGCCACCACGCACCCGCAGCGCTCGCTGCTGATGCGTGCGCTGGGCAGCGGCGACCATGTCGAGCCGGATCTGTCGATCCGTGAAGTCCGCGCCGGCGACCGGTACTTGATCTGCTCCGACGGTCTGTCGGGGGTGGTCAGCCATCAGACGATGGAAGACACCCTCGCCAGCTACCAAGGCCCGCAGGAGACCGTGCAGCAGCTGATCGAGCTCGCGCTGCGGGGCGGCGGCCCCGACAACATCACGGTGATCGTGGCCGACGTACTCGACATCGACGGCGGGGACACCCTCGCGGGGCAGATGTCCGACACCCCCGTCGTCGTGGGCGCGGTCGCCGAGAACCAGCAGCAGCAGTTGATGCACGACGACGGCACGATGCAGACGCCCGCGGGCCGCGCCTCCAGCCTCGGCCGCCCCGCGCCCTCAGGAGGCGGCGGCGAGTTCGGCCCGCCCGGCAGCGGCGACACGACGGGGTACGTCCCCACGGACGGCTTCGGCGCCTACTCCGACGAGGACTTCGTCAAACCACGCCGGGGACGCAAGTGGCTGAAGAGATCCCTCTACGGCGTACTGGCGCTCGCCGTCGTCGGCGGCGGGCTGTACGGCGGTTACCGCTGGACGCAGACGCAGTACTACGTCGGCACCAAGGGCGAACACGTCGCGCTGTACCGCGGTATCAGCCAGGATCTGGCCTGGGTTTCGCTGTCGAAGGTGGAGAAGGACCACCCCGAGATCGAACTCAAGTACCTGCCGCCGTATCAGCAGAAGCAGGTCAAGGCCACGATCGCCGAGGGCGGTCTCGGCGACGCCAGGTCGAAAATCGAGGAGTTGGCGACACAGGCGTCGGCTTGCGAGAAAGACGCCGAACGCCGCGAGGCTGAGAGCCGTAATAACTCTCAGACGGGTGAAGGCGAAGCCGGCGGCACCACGGGAACCACAAGGACCTCCGTGGCGTCAAAGGCGACACCATCGCCCACCCCGACCCCGACGAAGCCCACATCACCGTCCGCCGACCCGTCCCAGACCGCACCCACTCCCACACCCGGTCCCAGCCTCTCGGAGGAAGAGCAGAAGCTGGTCTCGCTGTGCGGTAAGCAGTAAGCAACGCACGCTGTGAGAGGCCCTGTCACACGATGAGCAGTACAACGAACCCATCGACGCACCACACGTCCACGATCGGCGCCATCGGCGCGCCCAGCCGGCGCAACACCGAGCTGGCGCTGCTGGTGTTCGCCGTCGTCATCCCGGTGTTCGCCTACGCCAACGTGGGCCTGGCCGTCAACGACCAGGTCCCCTCCGGCCTGCTCGGCTACGGCCTGGGCCTCGGCCTGCTCGCCGCCGTCGGCCACCTCGTCGTACGGAAGTTCGCGCCGTACGCCGACCCGCTGATGCTGCCGGTGGCCACGCTGCTCAACGGACTCGGCCTGGTCGCCATCTGGCGCCTGGACCAGTCACCCAGACTCCAGCAGCGTGCCGAAACCCTGTTCGGAGCTTTCAGCCCGGACGCCCCCAAGCAGCTGCTCTACTCGGCGCTCGGCATCGCGCTCTTCGCCGGGATCATCGTGTTCCTCAAGGACCACCGCATCCTCCAGCGCTACACGTACATCTCCATGGTCGTCGCGCTCGTACTGCTCATCGCGCCGATGTTCTTCCCCGCCGTCAACGGCGCCAAGATCTGGATCAGCATCGGCGGCTTCACCATCCAGCCCGGCGAGTTCGCGAAGATCGTCATCGCGGTCTTCTTCTCCGGCTACCTCATGGTGAAACGCGACGCGCTCGCACTCGCCAGCCGCCGCTTCATGGGCCTGTACCTGCCCCGTGGACGGGACCTCGGCCCGATCATCACCGTGTGGGTGATGAGCCTGCTCATCCTGGTCTTCGAGACCGACCTCGGTACCTCCCTGCTGTTCTTCGGAATGTTCGTCGTCGTCCTGTACGTCGCGACCGAGCGCACCAGCTGGATCGTCTTCGGTCTGCTGATGTCGGGGGCCGGCGCGGTCGGCGTCGCCTCCTTCGAATCGCACGTCCAGCAGCGTGTGGACGCCTGGCTGAACCCCTTCTCCCCGGAGGTCATGGCGCAGAGCGACCAGGTCGCCCAGTCCCTGATGTCCTTCGGCTCCGGCGGAGTCCTCGGCACCGGCCTCGGCCAGGGCCACTCCGACCTGATCGGCTTCGCCGCCAACTCCGACTTCATCTTCGCCACCTTCGGCGAGGAACTGGGCCTGGCCGGAGTGATGGCCATCCTGCTGCTGTACGGCCTGATCGTCGAGCGCGGCGTCCGCACAGCGCTCGCCGCCCGCGACCCGTTCGGCAAGCTGCTCGCCGTCGGCCTGTCGAGCGCCTTCGCGATCCAGATCTTCGTGGTCGGCGGCGGTGTGATGGGACTCATCCCGCTGAGCGGTATGACGATGCCGTTCGTGGCATACGGCGGCTCCTCCGTGATCGCCAACTGGGCCCTCATCGGCATCCTGCTCCGCATCAGCGACACCGCACGCCGTCCCGCCCCGGCCCCCGCATCCAACCCCGACGCCGAAATGACCCAGGTGGTCCGCCCGTGAACAAGCCACTGCGCCGCATCGCGATCTTCTGCGGGCTCCTCGTGATGGCCCTGCTCATCCGCGACAACTGGATCCAGTACGTCATGGCCGACGACCTGCAGAAGAACGAGAACAACCGCCGCGTCGCCATCCAGCGCTACGAACAGCCGCGCGGCGACATCATCGTCGACGGACAGCCGATCACCGGATCGAAGAAAACCTCCGGCAGCGACTTCGCTTACAAGCGCACCTACAAGGACGGCCCGATGTGGGCCCCCGTCACGGGCTACGCCTCCCAGGCCTTCGGTGCCACCCAGCTGGAATCCCTCGAGGACGGCATCCTCACCGGCAACGACGACCGGCTCTTCTTCCGGCGCACCCTCGACATGATCACCGGCAAGAAGCAAGAGGGCGGCAACGTCATGACCACCCTCAACGCCGCCGCGCAGAAAGCGGCCTTCGAGGGCCTGGGCGACAAGAAGGGCGCCGTCGCCGCCATCGACCCCTCCACCGGCGCGATCCTGGCACTCGCCTCCACGCCGTCCTACGACCCGTCGACGTTCGCCGGGAACTCCACGGACACCGACACCAAGGCCTGGCAGAAACTCCAGAAGAAGCAGAACCCCGACGACCCGATGCTCAACCGGGCGCTGCGCGAGACCTACCCGCCGGGCTCCACCTTCAAGGTGGTCACCGCGGCCGCAGCCCTGGAGCACGGCCAGTACACCGACCCCGACGCGAAGACGGACTCGCCGGACCCGTGGACCCTGCCGGACTCCACGACCGAGCTGCCCAACGAGGGCAACATCCCCTGTGAGAACGCCACGCTCCGCAACGCCCTGAAGTTCTCCTGCAACACCGTCTTCGGCAAGGTCGGCTCCGACCTCGGCAGGGACAAGATGCTGGAGACCGCCAAGAAGTTCGGCTTCAACTCCGAGCAGTTCGTGCCGGTCCGCTCCAACGCCTCCGTCTTCCCGACCACCATGGACAAGCCGCAGACCGCGCTGAGCTCCATCGGCCAGTTCGAGACCGCCGCGACCCCGCTCCAGATGGCCATGGTGGCCTCGGCCATCGCCAACGACGGCACACTCATGGAGCCGTACATGGTCGACCAGCTGACCGCCCCGAACCTGGACGTCATCGAAAAGCACGACCCGAAGAAGATGAGCGAACCCCTCTCCGAGGAGAACGCCCAAAAGCTCCAGTCGATGATGGAGACGGTCGTCAAGGAAGGCACCGGCACCAAGGCACAGATCCCCGGCGTCACCGTCGGCGGCAAGACCGGTACCGCCCAGCACGGCATCGAGAACGAAGAGAAGCCGTACGCCTGGTTCCTCTCGTACGCCAAGGGAGACGACGGCAGCTCGCCGGTCGCCGTCGCCGTGGTCGTCGAGGACAGCCAGGCCGAGCGTGAGGACATCTCCGGCGGTGGTCTCGCCGCACCGATCGCGAAGGACGTGATGAAGGCAGTCATCGACAGCAAGAAGTGACCCCGCTCACGTCCCCTTCACATCGGTGCACGTTGCGATACCGGTCCTGTATCGGGTGACGGTTGTGGCCAGGTCAGTCAAGGCGAGCCGGGTACGGTATGCCCGGACAGCACACCGCCGGACCACACAACTGGGTGCGGTCGGAACCGACGGAGAGGGCTGGTAGGTAGCTATGGAAGAGCCGCGTCGCCTCGGCGGCCGGTACGAGCTGGGCCAGGTGCTCGGCCGTGGTGGCATGGCGGAGGTACATCTCGCCCATGACACACGGCTCGGCCGCACCGTGGCGGTGAAGACGCTGCGAGCGGACCTCGCACGCGACCCGTCGTTCCAGGCCCGGTTCCGCCGGGAGGCCCAGTCGGCCGCCTCGCTCAACCATCCCGCGATCGTCGCCGTGTACGACACGGGTGAGGACTACATCGAGGGCATCTCCATCCCATACATCGTGATGGAGTACGTCGACGGGTCCACGCTGCGCGAGCTGCTGCACTCCGGGCGCAAACTGCTGCCCGAGCGCGCCATGGAGATGACCATCGGCATCCTCCAGGCCCTCGAGTACTCACACCGCAACGGCATCGTCCACCGCGACATCAAGCCCGCGAACGTCATGCTGACGCGCAACGGCCAGGTCAAGGTCATGGACTTCGGCATCGCCCGCGCCATGGGCGACTCCGGCATGACCATGACGCAGACCGCCGCGGTCATAGGTACGGCCCAGTACCTCTCACCGGAACAGGCAAAGGGCGAGCAGGTCGACGCCCGGTCCGACCTGTACTCCACCGGCTGCCTGCTGTACGAACTGCTGACGGTCCGGCCCCCGTTCGTCGGGGACTCCCCGGTCGCGGTCGCCTACCAGCACGTACGGGAAGAAGCGCAGCCGCCGAGCAACTTCGACCCCGAGATCACGCCCGAGATGGACGCCATCGTCCTCAAGGCCCTGGTCAAGGACCCCGACTACCGCTACCAGTCCGCCGACGAGATGCGCGTCGACATCGAGGCCTGCCTCGACGGCCAGCCCGTCGCGGCCACCTCGGCCCTCGGCTCCGTCGGCTACGGCGGCTACCCGGACGACAAGCCGACCACAGCCCTGCGCGCCACCCCCGGCGGCCAGCAGACGTCCATGCTCCCCCCGATGAACCCGGACGACGACGGCTACGACGACCGTGCCGACCGCCGCCGCCCGAAGAAGAGCAACACCTCGACGATCCTCCTGGTCGTCGCGGGACTGCTGGTCCTGGTGGGCGCCATCCTCATCGGCAAGTGGGCGTTCAGCGGGACGGGCGGCGCAGGCGACGAGTCGTTCCCGGCACCCAACTTCATCAACCGGACCGAGGCCGACGCCAGGGACATGGCAGGGAACGTCGACCTCGAGGTGACGGTCGCCAAGAAGGCCTGCGAGAACACCCCTGAGGGCAGCGTCTGCGCGCAGAACCCGAAGGCGAAGACCAATGTCAGCAAGGGCGACACGATCGCACTGACAGTGTCGACAGGGGCTCCCAAGGTGGCAGTGCCGAACGTCATCGACGACGACGTCGACGTCGCCACGCAGAAGCTCGAGGACGACAAGTACCAGTTCAAGGTCAAGACCGAGAACAAGGAGTCCAGCGAGGAACCGGGCACGGTCCTCGACCAGGACCCGACCGCGGGCGACGAGGTGGAAAAGGGATCGACGATCACCCTCACCGTCGCCAAGGAACAATCGCAGTCGACCGTCCCCGACGTCACCGGCAGGACCTGTGACGAGGCCAAGGCGCAGATGGAGGAGAACGACCTCGTCGGCGTCTGCACCGAGGTGGAAACCGACGACGACAACCTCATCGGCAAGGTCATCACGACGTCGCCCGCGCCCAACACCCAGGCCGACCCGGGCTCCCAGGTGAACATCCAGATCGGCAAGGAAGCCGAGGACGAGCAGCAGGCCCAGATGCCGAACGTGGTCGGCCAGAACCTGGGACAGGCCAAGCAGACCCTGGCACAGTTCGGCATCAGGACCGTCCAGTTCGCCGCCGGCAGCGACCAGAGTGACCAGGCGATCGTCAGCGACCAGGACCCGGACGCAGGCCAGCAGGTCGACGATCCGGCCAACACGACGGTCACCCTCACCACCGTCGGCTTCGGCGGCAACGGGGGCAACAACGGCGGCGGAGACAACGGAGGCGGCTTCCTCGGCGGCGCCGACGGCGCCTCCTTCCGAAACGAGGACTGACACCCGCCCGTCCGCGTACACCGCACACGTCAGGGCCCCGGCACCCAAGCTGAACACTTGGGTGCCGGGGCCCTGACGTGTCACCGAACGCCCTCGTTGAACACCTGCTCGCACGTAGATCGTGTCTTCATACGTGACGACTCGTTGATCGATGGGGTGGGGCATCGGAGCTCCGCCCTGGCCGGACCACGAGCAGACGGGACAGAACGTGATCAACGAAGCGGCTCTACTGGAATCGAAGAGCCTGCGCGACAGCGCACTGGAACGCACAGACGTGCTCGACAGGGTCAAGGCGCTGTCGCTGCTGCCGGACGGTATGCATGTGACTACGGCGATGGTCGCGACGTACTTCGAAGTCGCCGAGACAGTGATCAACAACCTGCTCAGTCGACACAGGGCTGAGCTTGAGTCCAACGGCCTGCGGGTGCTGCGCGGCTCTGAACTGCGGGATTTTAAGGAACTCAACTTGAGTTCCTATCCCGGAGGTTATCCACAGCCCCGCTCCAGCCTGGCCATCTGGTCGCGCCGGGCCGTCCTCAACGCCGCCATGCTCCTCCGAGACAGCGAAGTCGCACGTCAGGTGCGTACGTACCTCCTCGACATGGAGTACCTGGCGCGTACCCAGCCTGTGGATAACTCTGTCCACAGGGACGCCGCCTTCCCCTCCCTCGACGACCGCATCGATCAACGCATCAGCCACGTCCTCGGCAAAACCGTCGTCCCGATGTTCAACGCCCTGATCGAGACATCGAGCGAGCACCGCCGGGAACTGATCGCCCTGCGCAGCGGCGTCCAGCGCATCGAACGCAGGCTCCAACAGCACAACGTCCGACTGCAGCGACTGGAAGGCCCCCGAGGCCGACCCCTCGCCGGAGTCATGGCCTCCATGGACGCCATGACCGGGCGGGAGTTCGAGGAACACATCGCCCAACTGCTGCGCCGTGACGGCTGCACCGCTGTTGTCGTACGAGGCGGCTACGGAGATCGAGGCGTAGACATCACGGGACGCACCCCGGACGGGCGATACATCGCCGTCCAGTGCAAGAGATTCGCGCCCTACGTATCCGTGACCAGCCCCCACGTCCAGAAGTTCATCGGGTCGGCGAAGGTCCTGTACAACGCGGACGTGGCGCGCTACGTGGCCACATGTGCCTTCACTCGCGATGCAGTGAACGTCGCGGCTGACGGCGGCGTCACACCGGTGGACCGCAGCACGCTCGAGGCATGGAGCGGCGGGACGGAACTGTCCGCCTTGAGCTGAGGCGCTGGCTCCCCACGGAAAGGGCCCGAAGTCGCAAGAGATAGTTGCGGCTTCGGGCCCCCGCCATGCTAGGCGACAGACCCCCTCGAAGGGGGGCTGTCACAGCTCAGCGCAACTCCTCCGGCGGCGTCCGCTCATCATTCACCTTCTCCACCCGGTCCAGCTCGCCCCACACCACGTAGCGGTAGTTGGAGGTGAAGACCGGGGTGCACGTCGTCAGGGTGATGTAGCGGCCCGCCTTCTGCTTGCCCGACTCCTTGGGGACGGGGGCGAGGACCTTCACGTTGAACTTCGACGTCTCGGGGAGGATCTCGTAGACCTTGTAGACGTACCAGTCGTCCTTGGTCTCGAAGACGATCGGATCGCCCTTCTTGAGCTTGTCGATGTTGTGGAACTTCGCACCGTGCCCGTCGCGGTGCGCGGCCAGCGAGAAGTTGCCCTTCTTGTCCTGCGGGAGCGCGGACTTGACGGGATCGGTGTAGTAGCCGGCGACGCCGTCGTTGAGGAGCTTCGTGGAGGTGCCCTTCTTGACCAGCACCTCGCCGTTCTTCATCGCCGGTACGTGCAGGAAGCCGATGCCGTCCTTGGTATCCAGGCCGACCGGGCCACGGTCCTCGGCCCAGTGGTCACGTACCTTGTCGCCCTGTTTGTTCGCCACGCGGTCCGCGACGACGTTCGTCCACCACAGCGAGTACGCCACGAACAGGCCGAGGATCAGGCCCGCCGTGATGAGAAGTTCACCGAAGACACTGACAGCCATCGCGATCTTGCCGGGGCCGCGGCGGCGCGGCGCGCGCGAGGACGCCGGCGCGTCGGTCTGCTCTTCGTGGTCGGTCGTCGCTGCCACTGCATTTGCCCCGTCTGGTATGCCCGAAGTCCTGGGAGGTCTCACATGCTCTTACTGGACGAGCGCATCCGGCTTCCCCTTGCTGCGCGGCCGCTCCTCGACCATCTTGCCCCAGACGATCATCCGGTACTTGCTGGTGAACTCGGGAGTGCAGGTGGTCAGAGTGATGTAGCGGCCCGCCGTGGTGAAGCCCGACCCCTTGGGAATCGCGTCCAGGACAGCCGTGTTGCTGGGCGCCGTCACCGGCAGGATCGACGCCATCTTGTAGACGAAGTACTTGTCCTGCGTCTCGACGACGATCGGATCGCCCGGCTGAAGCCGGTTGATGTACCGAAACGGTTCACCATGCGTGTTGCGATGCCCGGCGATCCCGAAGTTGCCCGTCTTGGCGTCCGGCATCGCCGTCTTCAGATCGTCATCGGCGTAGTGGCCGACCATGCCACGGTCCAGCACCCGCTTCTTGTCGATGCCCTCGGCGATCGGCGTGACCACGTCCAGCTTCGGGATGTGCAGGAGAGCGAAGCCCTGTCCCGGCTCGAACACACCAGGATTCCGCTTACCGTTCGCCCAGTCGTCCTGCAGATCGCTCGCCGCACTGCCCGCCTGCGCGGCCGCCCGGATATTCGTCCACCACAGCTGATACGTCACAAACAGCAACATCAGCACGCCGGTGGTGATGAACACCTCACCGATCGCCCGGCTGGCCATCACGGCCGCCCCCGGCTTCCGCGCCCGCGCCGCCCGCCGCGCCTCCACACGCGAGAGGGGCGCCGCGCCGGGCTCCGCCCCCGCCCGCTCCTGCGCCGCCCCACTGTGCCGCCCATGCCGCTTGGCGGCCTTACGCCGGGCCGCACGGCCACCGGGAGCCGAGGGCGTGGCACGCGTCGTGGACGCCGCAGACGCCGCCTGTATGGACTCGCTGTCGGGTACGCGCAGCGCGACGGTCTCTTCGTCAATCGGGAGCGACGCGGCGGATTCGTACGGCTGGGAGTACGCCTCGTCCTGCCACGCCTCTCCGTACCGCTGCTCCTCGTACGAAGACTCCTCGTACGAAGGCTCCTCGTACGAAGGCTCCTCGTATGGAGGCTCTTCGTACGAGGACGAGGATGAGGCCGGGGACGAAACCGGGGCCGGGGCCGGGGC
>NZ_JAAKZY010000246.1 GCF_011045015.1 Streptomyces scabichelini
GGCGAGGACGCCGCCGCGTTCGCGAGCGAGGCGTGGCGCGTGGCCATGGACACCGGGCTCATCGATGTCGTGGACGAGGAGGAGGGGGGCAGCTGGCAATGAGGCAGTGGTGACGCGCGTAGAAGCCGACCGGAGAGCCGCCAAGGAACTACCGAGGGGCTACCCGTGAGTTTCTACGCGCGTCAATCTCGTGTGTGGCCAGGGCGGTTGTCAAGGTTTCAGCCATGTACGGGTTCTGACAGGTTCATGAACCAGGCGGCATGGGGCCAAATCCGTCTAGGCTGAGGTTGCATTCCGGTACGTCTGTACGTCTGTACGTCCGAGGAGAGAACCAGCCGATGTCAGACAGCTCCACCCTGCCGCCGGTGCGGCTGACGTCCGAAGCGGAACTCGCGCGGGACGCGCTCGCCACGCCGCTGCTCTCGCGTGCCGTGCGGCTCGCCCGCTGGGCCGGTCCGGACACCCGGGTCGGAGCCGGCGGCGAACTCGTCGAGGAGCAACTGCCGGGCGCCGCCGCGGAGATCGGCCTCGAGGGCGAGGACGCCGCCGCGTTCGCGAGCGAGGCGTGGCGCGTGGCCATGGACACCGGGCTCATCGATGTCGTGGACGAGGAGGAGGGGACGGTCGCCAAAGGCGCCGACCTGGAACTCGTCACCTCGGGGACACCGGGCGACGTGCTGGCGCTGTGGCTGAGCGCTCTGGAAACCGTGCTCGCCGACGCGAGCGCGCCCGACCTCGACGACGTCATGGCCGCCGTGGACGACGACGGCGAGATCGACCTGTCCGCCCTTGACTGGGACCCGGATGCGGAGTCCGACTTCCTCGACGGCGTGCTCGGCAACCTCTACATCCTGACCGTCAGCGAGGACGGACCCGGCGACGGCCCGGTGCCGCTGCCCGCGCTCGCCGCCTCGATGATCGTGCCGGACGACATGGCGGAGCCCACCAACGACGTCCTGGAGCAGGTGTCGGACGCGATGATGCGGCTCGACGACCAGTTCCGGCTCCTGGAGCCGGCCGGGCTGGTCGATTTCCAGCCTGTCGACGAGACGCTGATGGCCGACCCCGACGAGGAGCCCGCGGCAGCGGCCGACGAGACGGACGTCTCGCGGTACGGGATGGTGCGGCTCACCCCGCTCGGGCTCTACGGCGTCCGGGCGCGTCTGCAGGAGGCGGGGCTCACGGCCCCGGCGGTGGGTGACCTCGCGGACAAGGGGGCGGACGTCCTGCTCGACGGCACGTCCGCCTTCCCGCCCGCGGCCGCGCAGGCCGAGACCGAGCAGTGGCTCGCCCGGCGTGAACCCCTCGCCGCCGCACGGGAGTTGCTCGCCGCGGCCCGTGGCTCCGACCCGGGCGCGCCCCTGCGGAGGCTGCTCTGCCAGCAGGCCCTGTCGCTCGTCGGTACGGAGGCCTCGCCGGCCTTGCGCGAGGTGCTGGACGACGCCGAGCTGGGCGGGCTCGCCCGGGTGTGGCTCACCGAGCGGGGTGCCCCTGACGTGCCCGCGCCGTCCGAGGACATGATCTTCTGGCTGACCGTCGACACGATCGCCGCGCAGCTGGCGGCGGAAGGCAACTCCGAGGAGCTCCAGGCTCTGGTGGAGGGGCTCGCGGCCCAGCACAGCAGCTTCTTCGCCGCCGCCTGGCGCGTCGACCACCCGGCCACGCCGGACGTCCTGGAGGCCATGGGCCGGCTCCACCCGGACAAGAAGGTCGCCAAGGAGGCCCGTAAGGCGGCGTTCAAGGCGCGGTCGCAGCAAGGGGGTTGAGCCTGAGCGCTCCGCTTGGGAGGGCGGTACGAAAGGTGCGGGCCGTCCGTGGCTGGTCGCTCCCCCACTCTCGGCTGCGCTCGAGCGGGGGGACCCCCATCGCGGCGGAGCCGCATATCGACACTGCACCGCGCCCCTTACGGGGCGCGGTGCCGCTCAGGCCTCGTCCGGTGCCTGTGCCCGGGGCTCGTCCTGCGTCTCGGCCTCCGTGTCGTCTTGAGTCTCGTCCTGCGTGTCGCCGTCGCCCATCGGGAGCACGCGTACGGGTACGCCTTCGAGCTCGTCCGGGATCACGTCCTCGGCCCGGAGGCGGTCACGGGGCACGCTGTGGGTGACGAAGACGACGATCACGTCCTCGCCCGAGTTCTCGTCCTGGCCCACGCCGACCCCGGTCACGTGGGGCAGCTCCATCAGCCGCTCCTCATGGAGGCGGCACGCCTGACGTGCGTCCACTCCGGCTCGCCTCCCATGGGTGGTGCGGATCGTTGCTGTCTATTTTACGAAGATTCTTCCGATCATTCGTTCGGACGCCCGGATTGGTGGGCCGTATGGGTGGGATACGGGCGGGCTGCCGGTCCCGGGCGGCCGATCCGAGGCCCCCGGCGCGCGGAAGCGAACGGGTTCACGGAAGGGGGCCCTCGAAAGTCGGCCCGCGTTCAACCAGTGTTCAGCCACGGGCGCAACGGTGTGCCGAAGGTCGAAAACTGGCCACCACCCTCCACGGTCCCACTCCACCGTCAAGGAGAACAGACAGCATGTCGCTCACCCGTAGGGACTTCGCCAGACGGTCCGCGATCACCGGCGCCGGTGTCGCCCTGGTCGGCAGCGTCGGCGCCTTCGCCACCGCGCCCGGCGCCCTCGCGACCCAGGACACCGAGACCACGGGGGACGACGCGGAACGCCACGGCGACGGTGTCGGCTACGGCCCGCTCCTGGCCGACCCCAAGGGCATCCTCGCGTTGCCCGCCGGGTTCTCGTACCGCGTCCTCACCTACAGCGGCAAGACCAAGCTGGAGTCCGGGGAGATCACGCCGTCCAACCACGACGGCACGGCCGCCTTCCCGGGCCCGCGCGGCACGACCCTCCTCGTCAACAACCACGAGCTCAAGGGTCCGCGCGCCAACTGGAAGCACCCGGTGCCGCTCACCGAGGGCCTCGTCTACGACCCGGCCGCGTCCGGCGGCTGCACGGTCGTCGAGGTGCGCCCCGGCGGACAGGTCGCCGAGTGGGTCGGTATCGCCGGCACCTCCACCAACTGCGCGGGCGGCAGCACTCCTTGGGGCACCTGGCTCACCTGCGAGGAGAACTCCGACAAGGCCGGCGTCAACGGCATGACCAAGGACCACGGCTACGTCTTCGAGGTCGACCCCGTCGACCGGCGCGCCAACCGTGACCCCAAGCCCCTGAAGTTCTTCGGCCGTTACGACCATGAGGCCGTCGTCATCGACCCCAAGCGCGGCCACGCGTACCTCACCGAGGACGCCGCGAGCCCCAACGGTCTGTTCTTCCGCTGGTCCCCGCCGAAGGGCTTCCAGTACGGCCGCGGCAAGTTCCGCACCCTCGCCGACGACGCGGGCGTCCTTCAGGCGCCCAAGTGCTACGACTCCGGCGGCAAGTTCATCGACGATCTGTCCCGAGCCACGAAGATCGGCACGGTGTACGGCGTCGACTGGGTCGACGTACCCGACCGCGACGCCAAGACCGTGGCCGTGCGCAAGCAGTTCGGCGCCGGCGAGATCACCCGCGCCCGCAAGCTCGAAGGCATGTGGTGGGGCGACGGCGGCGCGTACATCGTCTCCTCGTACGCCCGTGCGGAGAGCCCCGGTGCCGCGCACGACGGCCAGGTCTGGTTCTACGACCCCAGGCGCCGCACCCTGACCCTGAAGGTCCTCCTCGGCGTGAACCCCGACCCGTCCGTCGACGGCGCCCTCGACGGCCCCGACAACATCACCGTCTCCCCGTACGGCGGCCTGATCCTCGCCGAGGACGGCGAGGGCATCCAGCACCTCTTCGGCGCCACCGACAGCGGCCGTACGTACCCCATCGCCCGAAACGACCTGAACGTCGGCACCGAAGAGGAGCCGGAATACAGCGAGTTCGCCGGCGTCACTTTCTCCCCCGACGGCAGGACCCTGTACGCCAACATCCAGAAGCCCGGCATCCTGCTCGCGATCACGGGGCCCTGGAAGCGCCAGACGCTCAGCTGATTAATTCATTAGCCCGGCCCGCGGTACGCCTCCTAAAGTGATGTACGTCCAGGTGCGAAGGCAGGACCTACTTCCACTGCTAATGGGGCGGCCGCGGGTTCGAGTCCCGCCACCGGTACAACGCGCCGGTGTAGCTCAGGGGTTAGAGCGCCTACGTCGGTTCCGCCGGCCTTGAACTCTGGACACCACAATTTGATGCATGTCACGCACCTCCCGGTGCGCAGGCTGCGGCTACTTCTCTTCCAAAGAATCCACGCCGCCGCCGACTTGATCTCGGGAGGCGCAGCATTTGGTGGGTGCCCGGTGCGCAGGCAGCGGATACTTCAGGACCGGATCAGAAATGGTGCGGGTTCGAATCCCGTCATCGGCCCATGGTCGATGTGGCGGAAATGGGAGACGCGTCCGGCAATTCTCCGTCGCCGACTCCCGACCTCGGGCACTCTCCTTTTGCTGCGCCTCCCTCCGAAACTCGAACGAATTCGGGGGAATTCATCATGGCGCGATTCAACACGAAGGCCACCAAGGCGCAGCCCACCTCGCGGGTGACATCGACGGGGCAGGTGCTCCGCACGTATGAGGGCGGCCGTGGCCGCGAGCGTGACGCACGCTCCGAGCTCTTCCTCCTCTCGATCGCCAACTTCGTGGCGCAGCAGACCTTTTACGAGTCCGGCGAGGCCCGCGACGACCGGTTCGCCGCTCTCGTGCGACGGCTCGCCGTCGAGGACCCGGAGTGGACCGCGGGCCTGCTCGGCTGGCTGCGCGGCGAGGGGAACCTCCGTACGGCCTCGATCGTGGGCGCCGCCGAGTACGTCAAGGCGCGCCTCGACGCCGGTGCGACGGACGGCCCGTCCAACCGGCAGGTCATCGACTCCGTGCTGCGGCGTCCCGACGAGCCCGGCGAGCTGCTCGCGTACTGGACTTCGCGGTACGGCCGAGCCATCCCGAAGCCCGTGAAGCGTGGCGTCGCCGACGCCGTGCGCCGCCTCTACAGCGCCAAGTCCCTCCTGAAGTACGACACGGCGTCCAAGGGCTACCGCTTCGGCGACATCCTCAACCTCGTGCACGCGTCGCCGGACCCGGACAAGCCGTGGCAGGGCGACCTGTTCCAGTACGCGCTCGACCGCCGGCACCACCCGGACACGGCAGTGGTGCCCAAGTCGCTGCCCGTTCTGGCGGCCCACCGTGACCTGATGGCACTGCGGCCCGCCAAGCGGCGCAGGGTCGTGACCGGTGCGGGCGGCGCGCAGCGCCTCGCGGACGCGGGCATCACCTGGGAGGCGCTGGCCGGCTGGCTCCAGGGCCCGATGGACAAGGCGGCCTGGGAGGCCGTGATCCCGTCCATGGACGCCATGGCGCTGGTCCGCAACCTGCGGAACTTCGACGAGGCCGGTGTCTCCGACGCGGTCGCGGCGCAGGTCGCGGCCCGGATCAGCGACCCGGCGGAGGTGGCGCGCTCGCGGCAGTTCCCGTTCCGCTACCTCGCCGCGTACCAGCACGCGCCGTCGCTGCGCTGGTCGTACCCGCTGGAGCAGGCACTCGGTCACTCGCTGGCCAACGTGCCCGCGCTGCCGGGCCGCACGCTGGTGCTCGTCGACCGCTCGGGCTCGATGTTCTACTCGCGCATGTCCGACCGTTCGGAGCTGAACCGGGCGGACGCCGCGGCGATCTTCGGCACGGCGCTCGCGCTGCGGGCGGCGGACGCGGATCTGGTGGAGTTCGGCACGAGCAGCAACGGGGTGCGGTTCCGCAAGGGCGAGTCCGTACTGAAGGTGCTCGACCGCTTCGGTGACCTCGGCGGCACGAACACCACCGAGGCCGTGCGCAAGCACTACAAGAAGCACGACCGCGTACTGATCGTCACGGACGAGCAGGCCACGTACAGCTACCACGGCGACCCGACCGAGCAGGTACCGGCTCATGTCCCGGTCTACACCTGGAACCTGGCCGGTTACCGGGCGGGTCACGGCCCGTCGGGACAGGGCAACCGTCACGTGTTCGGTGGCCTCTCGGACGCGGCGTTCCGGATGGTTCCGCTTCTTGAGGCCGCGCGGAACACCGACTGGCCCTGGGTGTCCTGAGGGACCGTGAGCGTGTGGCCCGCACTTCGGTGCGGGCCACGGGCGTGTGTGCTTGGTGTGGAACGACCCCAAGACCGGGGATCTCTTGGTCGCGAGGAGCAGCTTCTCCAGTCACTCGGAGACAGCGATCCTCGACATGCTGCGCTCCCTGGCAGGCCAACAGCAGGAAGAGAAGTGAAGGACGCATGACCAAACAGGAATTCGATCTGCCGCCGAAAGCCTCGCCGGATATCATCGCCCAGCGCAACGCACTGGCCGATCATGTCTGCCGCGCACTGGCCCGGGCCGGGATTCCCGTTCACCGGATCGTCCTTGGCGGCGAGTCCGAAGACAGGCCTGGGGCGGAGGTTCATGTGGACCCTCTGGCCGACGGCGGGGTGCTGGTGGAATGGAACACGGGGGCAGAGCTGACAGCTGCCGCTCTGAACATTCCGCCGGGCGAACTTGATCCTTCGAATCTGCCCTACGCGATTCGCCATTACGAAACCGTTCATACCTGTATGCGGGCCGCCCTTCTGGGAATCCTCGCCTCGGCGCGGTTCCACGTCGAGGAAGCAGATGGGCACGCCTACGGGACTGCGGTTCACGTATGGGGCTTCCGGCCCTGATCCCACCCGTCAGGCCTCGTCGGCGCCGTGGGGTGTTGTGTAGGTGGGTTCGGCAGTAGGTCGGCGGGCCCTGTGTGTTGGTCCCACGCGTGAACACTTCTCCCTGCCATGTTCACGAACCGCTCGTTTGAGCGCTCGGAGGGCATCCTCCCCCGGTGTGTTCACGGTTTTCGCGTGAGGGGTCATGGGTGCCGCGATTCGCGTACGTCCTGTGGTGTGCGCGTCCGTGCGGGGCTGTCCCGACAGCCGCCCCACTCAGCGGAAACATCACCTCCGCCCACGGCCTCCTGGAGGCGCGTGTCATGAGCTGGTGGCCGAGGATCAGGAACACGCCGATTCAGGCGGTGATCGAGTGCCGGGTGGCCGAGCCGCGTTCACCGATGAGCGGCCAGCACTGCCGCGAGGCCTTCTTGCAGGTCCTTGACGAAATACTCGGGAATCTCCAGCGACGGGAAATGTCCCCCGGTTTCGGGGGAACTCCATCGGACGATCTGCCGGTACCGCTCCTGTGCCCAGGGGCGCGGGCACTTCTCGACGTCGCGGGGATACATGGTGAGTGCTGACGGGACGTCGACCCGAAGTTCGGGGTCGAGCGAGTTGTGGCTTTCGTAGTAAATGCGGGCCGCCGATGCGCCGGTGCGCGTCAGCCAATACAGGGTGACGTCGTCAAGAACGCGGTCTCTGGAAATCGTCTCGAACGGGCTGTCTTCGGTGTCTGACCACTCGGCGAACTTGTCAAGGATCCAGGCAAGAAGCCCGACCGGTGAGTCGACGAGCGAGTAGCCGATGGTCTGCGGCCGGGTCGCCTGCTGCTTCGCGTACGCCGCGCGGTGGCGCCAGAAATCGCGGGTTTCCTCGGTCCACTTGCGCTCGTCCGCCGTCAGCCCGTCCGTTGTCAACCCGGGCGGTCCCTCCGCGAACGTTGTGTGAATGCCGAGAACGTGCCCTGGGAACCTGCCGCCGAGAACCGTGGTGATATTGCCTCCCCAGTCGCCGCCGTGGGCTACGAACTTGCCGTAGCCGAGCCTTCCCATCAGTTCCACCCATGCGGCCGCGATCTTTTCGGTTCCCCACCCGGTGGTGGCCGGCTTGTCGCTGTAACCAAAGCCCGGTAGCGACGGGACCACGACGTGGAACGCCGGCGCGTCCGCATCTTTCGGATCTGCCAGTTCGTCCACTACATCGATGAACCGGGCAATGCTGTCCGGCCAGCCGTGCGTCAAGATCAGAGGAGTGGCATCTGCGCGCGCGGATCGGCGGTGCAGGAAATGAATTCCCAGATCATCAATGGTCGTACGGAACTGGCCGATCCGGTTGAGGCGCTCTTCGAACGACCGCCAGTCGTACCCGGTGCGCCAGTAGTTCACGACATCGACGAGGTCGGCGAGAGGAACGCCCTGTTCCCATCGGCGAGGGTCGGGCGCGGCGCGACAGACCGTCTCGGCCTCCGGCAGCCGCGCCGCGGCCAGTCGCGCGCGCAGCTCGTCGAGCTCAGCGTCAGTTGCGTGGGCTTCAAACGCTTGCACGTCGCTGGGTGGACGGGGCATGAGACCTCCTGGCCATCGCGGAACCGGCCGGCTGCGACCTATCGCGAACCGGCTAAGACGGTTCTAGCAGGCCTCCGAGCCGCGCTGCAACCAGCTAAGGTGGTTCCATGCGTGCTGCGTTCCCTGACTTCCGCCTCGGCAACGTGCTGGCGACCAGCTTCACGGGGACCCTGTCGGAGCGTCACGGCGACGCCGTGGAGCGCATTCCCACGCCGCACCGACTCGTCGACTGGCTGGCGGTGAACGGCCTCGCCGTGGACTCCTGCACCACCGCCCAGCTCGACCTCGCCCGGGAGCTGAGGGAGTCGATTCACGCCGCCGCGACAGCGGCCGCGATCCAGGACGCCCTCCCTGCGTCTGCTGTCCAGGTCATCAATGACCGCAGCGCTCAGGGCCGGGCCGCGGCGATCCTGACGCCCGAGGGCAAGCGGCAATGGCGGCTCAGCTCGGCTTCCTGCGTGGAGGACGCCCTCAGCGTGATCGCCGCCGACGCGATCAGCATCATCGCGGGCGAACGAGACGGAAAACTGGCCTTGTGCGCATCACCGACCTGCCGCGCCGCCTTCTTCGACACCAGCCAAAGCCGCACCCGCAAATGGTGTGACATGAACACGTGCGGGAACCGTCAGAAGAAGGCGCGCTTCATTGCCAACCAGCGCAAAAACCCCAGATCAGCGGAGTGATCGTTACCTCAGTACATCCAAGTGGGCGCGTCGCTGTGGAGCGTGAACCAGACGGTCTTGCCGATGCCGCCGGTGCGAGGTTCCGCGCCCCAGTCGTCCGCCAGTGTCGCCACCAGGGGCAGGCCTCGGCCGGACTCGTCGTCCAGGGTCGCCTCGCGGAGCGTCGGGAGCGTGTCGTTGGCGTCCGTCACGGATACGCAGAGGTGGTTGGCGTCCAGGATGCAGCGGGTCCGGATCTCGCGGCCGGGGGAGACCTTGGCGTGACGGTAGGCGTTTGTCATCAGCTCGCTGAGCAGGAGTACGGCTGTTTCCGTCAGCTCGTCCGGGAGCTTCCAGGCTGTGGCCTGGTCACGGAGGAGGGTGCGGGCCCGGCCGACGCTGCGGGCGTGGCGGGGGAGGTGCCATTCGACGTCTTTGATGTCTTCGACGTCCTCGGTGGCCTCTACGTCATCGCGGTCCTTGGGCATGTGTGTGCCGTTCCTTGCGTGTGGTTCTCCGTCATTCGCTGTGACCAGGCTGGTGGTTGGCACATAACCTCGGGGAGTATCGGAGTGGGTACACAGCGTGGCTGTACACGGTGTGGTGGTAGGAGGCGGTGGGTGCGTGGCTTCCGGGGAGTCGCAGCAGGCTCAGCAGAACTGGCGGTACTGCGGTGGGCAGATCAAGTTGTGGCGGGAGGAAGCGGGGGTCAGCCGGCAGGAGTTGGCGGGGGAGGCCGGGTACGACATTGAGTACGTCAAGTCGATGGAATGCGGGAGGCGCAGGCCGACGCTGAGGTTGTTGCAGGTTGCGGATCAACTGTGCCGGGCGCGGGGCAAGTTGGTGGCGGCACATGAGTTTCTGAAGCCGGAGCCCTTTCCTGCGCGGACACAGGAGTACATGGCGATTGAGGCCGAAGCGTTCGTGGTACACCACTATGCGCTTGGGCTGATTCCCGGTCTGTTGCAGACGGGGGAATACGCGCGAGCGCTGATCAGCGAGAGCTGTCCGCCGTTGGATGACGAGACGGTTGAGGAGCGGGTTCGAGCTCGGTTGGCAAGGCAAGAGGCACTGACTCGCCGCGCCAGAACGGTGTACGGCTTCGTGATCCATGAGGCTGCGCTGCACACGGAGGTGGGCGGACCGGAAGTCATGCGGCGGCAGTTGCTTGAGGTGTCGGCGGTTGGTGCCCTGCGTAACGTGTCCATCCAGGTGCTGCCCTACGGGAGGTGTAGTGGTCTGGCGCTCAACGGCTCGTTCGTTCTGCTGGAGACCGTTGACCACGAGCACTTCGCCTACGTTGAAGGTCCGGAGACGAGCGTGTTGCACGCCGACGCTGACAAGGTGAGCTACCTGGCGCAGGTGCATGGCATGATCCGCATGCAGGCCCTCGGAGTTGACGAGTCGGCGGCGTTCATCGGGAAGGTGGCAGAGGAGCTATGAGCGAAACGCTGGCGTGGTTCAAGTCCAGCTACAGCGACTCCCAGGGCGGCGAATGCCTCGAAGTCGCCGCCTGTCCCCACACCATCCACATCCGAGACTCGAAGCTCGGCCCCGGAAGCCCCCGCTTCACCGTTCCCGCCGACGCCTGGGCCGCCTTCGTCGCCTACGCCTCCCGCGAGGCCTGAGCCCCAACCCTCCAGACCCAAGGAGTGGCCCGCACTTCGGTGCGGGCCACAGCCTTGTGCGTGGCGCAGATTGACATCTAACATTTCAGTTGTGGACTCCATACGGCCCGTACCCCGCACCCTGCTCAGGGACCAGGCGTACGAAGCAATCAGGGACGCCATCGTGGCCGGGAACATCGAACCGGGCGCGGTGGTCCGTGACGCCGAACTGGCCGAGCGGCTCGGGCTGTCGCGGGCGCCCGTCCGCGAGGCCTTCTCGCGGCTCGTCGACGAGGGGCTGCTGGAGAGCAAGCCGCAGAGCTATACGCGGGTGACCCCGGTCGTGGCCTCCGACGTGCGGGACGCGGCGGCCGTCGTCGGGGCCATGCACGAGCTGGCCGCACGGATCGCCGTGCCCCGGCTGTTCGCCGCGGACGTCGAGATGATGCGCTCGGCCAACGAGCGGTTCGCGGCCGCTGTCCGCACCGGCGACGTGGACACCGCCCTGCGCGCCGACGACGAACTGCACGACGTGCTCCTACGCGTCAGCGGCAACCGCGCGGCAGCCGCCACCATCGCCCGCTACACCCCGCTCATCCGCCGGCTGGAGCGACGGCGCTTCGGCGAGGGCGGCAACTGCCGTTCGGCCGGGCTGCACGAGCAGCTCATCGAGGCCTGCGCGGCCGGTGACGTGGACGAGGCGGTCCGCGTCACCGCGGAGATCTGGCGGGGGCTCGAAGGCCTCGCCGACGGCGACTGATCCCGGGAGGATCCATGTCCCTTTCCTCGTACGAGCGTTACCCCCTTCTCTTCGGGCCCTCGCCCGTGCACCCGTTGGAGCGGCTGACCAAGCACCTCGGCGGTGCCTCGCTCTGGGCCAAGCGCGAGGACTGCAACTCCGGTATCGCGTACGGGGGCAACAAGACGCGCAAGCTGGAGTACCTCGTCGCGGACGCGCTCGCCCAGGGGTGCGACACGCTCGTCTCCATCGGTGGCGTGCAGTCCAACCACACCCGGCAGGTCGCGGCGGTCGCCGCCCGCGCGGGGCTCAAGTGTGTGCTCGTACAGGAGAGTTGGGTGGAGTGGCCCGACGCCGTGTACGACAAGGTCGGCAACATCCTGATCAGCCGGCTCGCGGGCGCGGATGTGCGGCTGGTGCGGGCCGGGTTCGGGATCGGGTTCAAGGAGAGCTGGGAGCAGGCACTCAGGGAGGTCGAGGAGAGGGGCGGGAAGCCGTACGCGATTCCCGCCGGCGCCTCCGACCATCCGCTCGGCGGCCTCGGGTTCGCCGGCTGGGCGTACGAAGTCGCCGAGCAGGAGCGGGAGCTGGGCGTCTTCTTCGACACCGTGATCGTGTGCTCCGTGACCGGCTCGACCCAGGCGGGCATGGTCGCCGGGTTCGCGGATCTGGAGGAGGCGGGCGGGCGGCCGCGGCGCGTCATCGGCATCGACGCGTCGGCCGCGCCCGCCCGCACCCGCGAGCAGATCGCGCGCATCGCTCACGGCACCGGTCAACTCATCGGCGTGAAGAGGGAGTTGGACGAGTCGGACGTCGAGCTGGACGAGCGGTACCACGCGGGCACGTACGGCATCCCCGACGAGGCCACACTGGAGGCGATGCGGCTCGCCGCGCGGACCGAGGGGATGGTGACGGATCCGGTGTACGAGGGGAAGTCGATGGCCGGGCTCGTCGATCTCGTGTCGCGGGGAGAGATCGGGCGGGACGCGACGGTGCTGTACGCCCACCTCGGCGGGCAGCCCGCCCTGAACGCGTACAGCGCGCTGTTCTAGACGGGCCGGCCGGCGGACCTGGCGACGATCTCGTTCGGGTCGGGTCAGGCGGCTGGTTCCAGGCGGACACAGCACCGGCCGGGGGTGGGCGCCAGGAGTGCCTCGAGTCGTCCGTCGCCCAGTCCCTGAAGGACGCCGCGGAGCAGGTGGAGATTCATGCCGCACACCGTGTCAGTGTGCTCTCGGGCCAGCGCGTGGAAGGGGCAGTTGCCGAGCAGGACGGCATCGCCGTCGTCTCTCGGCTCGAATCCGTACCGCTCCAGCAACTCGGTCACACCCGCGTGGCTCTGCCCGGCCAGCTGCCTGCCGAGATCCTGGGCTTTGCGGTGGAGGACGGTCCGCACCGGTTCGCCGGTCGTCGCGGACTCCTCCACGGCCTGGGCGAGCAGCCGCCCGGCCAGCTCGTAGTGCCGCTCCGGCAGGCTGACGCTGACCTGCTTCGTCGAGCGCCGGTAGAGCTTGGCCGGCCTGCCGGCACCCGGTCCTGAGCGTCCGCTGCGGCGCTCGTACACCACGTCGAGCAGTGATGCGTCGGCCAGGCGGTCCAGATGGAACGCCGCGGTCTGCCGCGCCAGGCCGAGGGCCGCGGCCGCCTCGTCGCGGCTGACCGGCCCCGGCCGGCGTACGACGTGGTCGTACAGCCTCCGGCGAGTCGGCTCCCCCAGGGCGGCGATGGCGGAGACGTCGGCGTCGGGTGCTTCTGCTTCCTTCGGGTCATCCACGAGCACCAGTGTAAAACCAACAGGCATTGACTAAAGAGAAGCGCCGCGCTTCTATTGACAGTGGAAGTTGTCAATAGAAGGAGGCCGTCATGGCGTCCGCAACCACAAACCCCCCGCCCGCCGCCTCCGGGCGAGCCGCGCTCACCGAACCCGGGTACCAGGCGTTCGTCATCCTGCGCACCGGATTCACCGTGGCGCCGATCCTGTTCGGGCTGGACAAGTTCACCAACCTGCTCGTCGACTGGCCCATCTACCTCGCCCCGTGGATCAACGACGTCGTCCCGGGCAGCGCCCAGCAGGCCATGTACGCCGTCGGTGTCATCGAGATCGTGGCGGGCCTCGCCGTCGCCGTCGCCCCGCGCTTCGGGGGCTGGCTGGTGGCCGCATGGCTCACCGGCATCATCATCAACCTGCTGACCATCCCCGATCACTACGACATCGCGCTGCGCGACTTCGGGCTCCTGCTCGGCGCGGTCGCCCTCGCCAGGCTCGCCCAGCGCTACCACGGGAAGCGGCGGGCACGCTGAAAGCCGTCGTCTCCTCTCGGTAAGGTGCGGAGGAGGTCTTCGGTTGGCTAGGAGTGGCTGAATGGCGCAGGCAGGAGTGAGTGCGCGCGTGGCCAAGCCGATGCGAGCCGATGCGCGGCGGAACCACGAGCGGCTGCTCAAGGAAGCGGCGGTTGTGTTCGCGGAGCATGGGGAAGGCGCGTCGCTGGACGACATCGCCAAGCGGGCAGGGGTCGGGGCGGGCACGCTCTACCGGCATTTCCCGACGCGGCAGGCGTTGTTGGAAGCCGTCTATCTCGACAGCATCGAGGAGCTCGCGGCGCGTGCCGATGAGCTGGCCGCCGAACTGCCGCCCGGTGAGGCGCTGGTGGAGTGGCTCAATGTGCTGAGCGAGGGGATGATCTGGGTGTGCGGGATCAAGGCGTTGCTCGGCTCAGCCGTCACGGACGCCGGTTCCGTCACCGTGCCCGCCTGCGGGAACTCGGTGAAGGCCGCGGCCGGCCGCCTTGTCGGGGCGGCTCAGCGGGAGGGAACGCTGCGGGCGGATGTCGAGCCGATCGAGGTGCTGCGGCTCGCTTATGGGGTCGCTTCGGCCTCGGAGCTCGCCGATGAGGAGGGCAAGCACATCCGCCGGTATCTGTCGCTGCTGACGGAGGGGCTGCGCCCGAAGGGCTGAAACGCGGCGAGGCGCCCCTCGAAGGGGGCGCCTCGGGCGCGTGCGGACTTGCAGCGCCTTGCGGACTACAGCGCCTGCGCCGCCGGCTTCACCATGCCCCGCACCGTGCGGGACTTGACGAAGTTGCCCATGGCCGTCATGTCCCACTCGCCGGAGAACTGCTTGATCAGCTTGGCCATCATCACGCCTGTCTGGGACTCGGCGTTGGTGAGGTCGAAGCGGACCAGTTCCTCGCCGGTGGCGGCGTCCAGGAGACGGCAGTAGGCCTTGGCGACCTCGGTGAACTTCTGGCCGGAGAAGGAGTTCACCGTGAAGACCAGGCCGGTGACCTCCTGGGGGAGGCGGCCGAGGTCGACCGTGATGACCTCGTCGTCTCCGCCGCCCTCGCCCGTGAGGTTGTCGCCGGAGTGCTTGATCGCGCCGTTCACGATGGAGAGCTTGCCGAAGTAGCAGCTGTCGATGTGGTTGCGCTGCGGGCCGTATGCGATGACCGACGCGTCCAGGTCGATGTCCTTGCCGCGGTACGCCGGCTCCCAGCCCAGGCCCATCTTGACCTGGGAGAGGAACGGCGGGCGGGGGGTTTGTGGTTGCGGACGCCATGACGGCCTCCTTCTATTGACAACTTCCACTGTCAATAGAAGCGCGGCGCTTCTCTTTAGTCAATGCCTGTTGGTTTTACACCG
>NZ_JAAKZY010000247.1 GCF_011045015.1 Streptomyces scabichelini
GGCGGGAGCTGCCTCCTGGTGACGGTGGTCACGAGGGGAACTCCACGAATGTCCCACCCGGGGCGGTGTCTCTGGCGCGACCGATGGAGATCGGAGCGGAGCTGGACTGGGGCGCCGAAGCCTGGGGCGAGGTGCGTACGCGCGCCCAGCGGGCCGGACGCGCCTACATCTGGCTGAACCTCGTCGAACAGCGGCTGCGCGCGGTCGTGGCCGCTGTTCTGCGCCCCATCTACGAACCCGTGCACGGCGAGGACGACTGGGTGGTCGCCGCCGCAGGACCCGCCGGCCAGGAATGGGTGCAGCGCGCCGTCGCGGTACGCGAGGTCAGCCGCCGCAAGGGCTATCTGCTCGACCCCGCCGACGACAACGTCCTCAGCTTCCTCACGCTGCCGCAGCTGCGCGAGCTGATGGTGCAGCACTGGCCATGCTTCGAGCCGTACTTCGACGAGCGCCGGGACGTCGAACTCGCTCTGGACGAACTGGAAGTCACCCGGAACGTCGTCTCGCGCAACCGCGCCCTGTCCGAGGCGGTCCTGGCCCAGGCCGAGCGCGCCTCCGCGAAACTCCTGGAGATACTCGGGGCGGGCAGCGATGTGCCGTCCGCGCGGCGGCTGCCCGTCGACGCCGTCGAGAACCTGGTCGGCGACCGGTACGCGGACGTGGTGGCCGTGCACGCCGACCGGGTGCGGCTGATGCGGCAGTTCCCCGCCGAGGACATCTTCGGCAGTGCCCGCCGCCTCGACGCCATCGGCATCGGCCTGAACCTGCTGGTGCAGAACTTCTCCGGGCGGCGGCTCGTGCGCCTCGCCGAGTCCGGCTGCCGGGTGCGGCTGCTGTTCCTGAACCCGGCCTCCAGCACCGTGAAACGGCGTGAGCGCGAACTCGGCATAAAGCGCGGCGAGTTGAGCCGCTCCGTCGAGATGAACATCCTGCACATGCGGCGGGTGAGGTCCCGGCTGCGTGACCCGGGCGCCTTCGAGATCCAGGTGTACGACGAGACGCCCCGCTTCAGCGCGTATCTCGTCGACGGGGACGGCTCGGACGGCATAGCGGTCGTCCAGTCCTATCTGCGCCGAACGCGGGGCATGGAGGCGCCGGTGCTCGTACTGCGCGGCGGCGGGCGCGTGGTGAAAGCGGATGACACCGGCGAAGAGGGGCTTTTCGGTACGTACCGCGAGGAGTTCGAGCTGGCTTGGGCGGATTCGCGGCCTGTGTCCTGACAACTCCCGTGACCGGTGAGCGGAATGCCGATAAGCGGAACGCGGTCCTCTGATTGTCAGTGGCACATGGGATCGTAGAGATCACTGGGGGAACGCACCACGAAGAAGGGGGCCCGGTATGGGCTGGCACGGCGAGCTGCTGATCGGCTTCGACCTGGAGACGACCGGGACGGATCCGCGCGAGGCGCGCATCGTCACGGGGGCGGTGATCGAGGTCAGGGGCGGAGAGCCGATCGGGCACCGCGAGTGGCTGGCCGATCCGGGAGTCGAGATCCCGGCGGACGCGGTGGCGGTGCACGGGATCAGCAACGAACGGGCGGCCGCGGAGGGCCGCCCGGCCGACGAAGTGGCCGACGCGATCGCCTCGGTACTCGTCTCGTACTGGCGCACGGGCGTGCCGGTCGTGGCGTACAACGCGGCCTTCGACCTGACCCTGCTCTCCGCGGAGCTGCGGCGTCACGAACTGCCGTCGCTGCGCGAGCGCCTTGACGGACTCGCCCCGGCGCCGGTCATCGACCCCTACACCATCGACCGCTCCGTGGACCGCTACCGCCGCGGCAAGCGCAACCTCGAAGCGGTCTGCGCGGAGTACGGGGTCGTGCTCGACTCCGCCCATGACGCCTCGGCGGACGCCCTGGCAGCGGCCCGGCTCGCCCGCGCCATAGCCGGCCGCCACCCGAAGGTCGCGGCCCTCGGCCCGGCGGAGCTGCACCGTCGTCAGATCGAGTGGTACGCCGAGTGGGCGGCCGACTTCCAGAGCTTCCTGCGCCGCAAGGGGGACGCGACAGCGGTGGTCGACGGGACGTGGCCGCTGCGGGACTCGGCGAGCGAGCGGGTCTGAGGGGGCGCCGCGTCGCCCGTCGAGCCTCGCGTAGAAGGCTCAGGGCGCGGCGGCGTTGAGGACGTCACTCCGTGCTGCGCAGCGCGATCCAGGTCTCGCGGCGCACGACGCCGTTGGCGTCGAGTGCCTTGCCGCTCTGGAAGTTTCGCACCGCGGACTCCGTTCCGGGGCCGAAGTCGCCGTCCACACCGGTGTTCCCCACGCTGTACCCGCGCTTCGTCAGCATGCACTGCACCTGGAGCACGCGCTTGCCGCTGTCTCCCTGGCGCGTCAGTCCGTTGCCGGAGTAGTGCGTGCAGTCGGAGATCCAGGGTGGGGTCGCGGGTTTGGACGGCGGCTCGGGAGGCGGGCTGCTCCGGGACGGAGAGGCGTCAGCGGGGGCGCTGGTCTCGGTACCGGGCGTAGAGGGATCGTTTCGGCGGTCGTCGTCGGCGGTGCTGGAGGCCTCGGGACGCGAGGTGTCGCCGCCGACGCCGTTGGCACCTTTGCCGGACTTGCCGGACGTGCCGGGCGCGCCTGGGGCAGACGTCCCGTCCGGGGCTCCGGGCACCGGCGACACGTCGGTGTCGCCGGGCACGGTGCCGACGGCGGTCGGCGCACCGGCTTCCGGGGACGAAGCGCTTGCGTCGGTGTTCTGACGTGCGAGCACGAAGACCCCCGCGGCCACCGCGCAGAGGACGATGCCCCCGGCGACGGCCAGCACCGGCTTCCTCCGCACCCAAGCCCAAGGAGGTGCTCCTCCCGGGCGTGACCGCCCCGGCGGTGTGACGGCGGACGGAGCTGCCGCCCGCACCGGTGGCCCGGAACTGGGTGGAGTGGGGTGGGGCGCCTGCTCCGGTACGGAACTGGGTGGAGCGGGGCGGGGCGCCTGCTCCGGTGCGGAACCGGGTCGAGTGGGGTGGGGCACCTGCTCCTGTACGGAACTGGGTGAAGCGGGCTGGGGCACCCGCCCGGACGTCGTCTGTTCGACGGGGAGGCGGTGCAGCGTCTCGTACGCCTGCTGCCGGGCCAGCACCTTGCCGCCCAGCGGCTCGGGCCAGAGGGGCATCCCGGAGTTCGCCCCGGAGTTCGCCCTGGAGTGTGCCCGGGCCGCCGCGTCGATCAGGTCCTGCGGGACAGGCCGCCGCTCCGGCTCCTTGGCCAGGCAGGCGGACAGCAGCGAAGCGAGCGCCTCGTCCGCCGCCGATATCGCACCGATCACCTCCGGATTCGGCTCTTCGAACGCCACCCGGTGCATCACGTCCACACCCGTGCCGTCACCGAACGGAGCACGCCCGGTCGACGCGTAGACCAACGTCCCGGCCAGCGTGAAGACATCCGACGCCGTGTCGCACCGGCCCGTCCTCAGGTGCTCCGGTGACATGTAGGCCGGAGTTCCCACCCGGATGCCCGTGCCGGTGATCGCGCTCGCGTCCGCGGCCTTCGAAAGGCCGAAGTCGATCACATGCGCGCCCCGGACGGACAGCAGTACGTTGGACGGCTTGAGATCCCGGTGCACGATCCCCGTGGCCGCGAAGTCGGAAAGCGCCTGCCCCAGTTCCCTCACCAGACGCCAGACCGTGGCCGCATCCAGGGCGCCGTCCTCACGTACGGCTTCCGCCAGATCGAGTCCCGGGACGTACTCGGTGGCTATCCACAGCCGTTCGTCCTGGAAGCCCGTGCCGCATAATCGCGGCGTGCGCGGTGTACGGACCCGGGCGTGCACCGACGCCTCATGCTGGAACCGGCGCCGGAACTGGGCGTCCTCCGCGTACTCCGGTCTGATCACCTTCACCGCGAACAGACCGGGGCCGTCGTCCGCGGGACGAGCCAGATAGACCCGTCCCATGCCACCGCTGCCGAGCAACCCCAGCGGCACGTAGGGGCCGACACGGCCGGGGTCGCCGGGCCGCAGGGGTGAGGCACCGGTCGCCCGCAGCGCGGCAGCCTCGTTCGTCGGTGAGTCCGGTGGCACCGGCCGCTGTTCCGACACGGACCCCCCGAAGTGATTTCGTACGTACGCCAGTTCGCCCCCAATGGGAGAACGAGGCTAACCCCGGCCCGGACGTACGTTCAGCATTTTCAACCACTTCTGTCGCGCAGGCCACTCGCATTGGCTTGTTCTGGTGCTACGCGATGGGGTCCGCCCGGGCTCGCGATCCGTTCCACCCGTGGCTTGGCGACCCGGGCGTAGTCCTTGCCGGAGATGACCAGGGAGCGGTCGAGGCGGGCGGCGTTGAAGTAGAGCCGCGGCTGGGCGAGGACGTCCGGGTCGGCGACGAGTTCCAGATCGGGGTCGAAGCTGAAGGGAAGGACGGTGCCGGGTACGGCGCGGGCCAGTCGTTCGGCGGTGGCCGCATCGCTGAATCCGGCATAGCGGGCGGCGTAGAGCGTACGGACGGCGTCGAGGTCCACGCGCCGGTCTCCGGGAACGACCGCGAGGACATGGCGCGAGGTCCGCCGGTCGACCTTGACCCTGAGGACGATGCACTTCGCGGCCTCGGACGTGGGGTGGCCGCGCAGGGCGCAGACGGCTTCGGTGCTGCCTTCGGGCTCGTGGTCGATGAGTCGGTAGTCGACGGAGGAGGTGTCGAGCAGGGTGATCAGACGCTGGTAGGTCGGGTAGGCGTCGTCGGTGCTGGTTGTGCCGTGGCTGTCGGGCATTCGGGGTCCTCTGCGATGCGAGGGCGCTCCGCTTGGAGAGCCGGTGAACTGCGGTCGTTTTTGAACTGCGGGTTCGTCGTGGCTGGTCGCGCAGTTCCCCGCGCCCCTGATGGGGCGGCGGTGCGGTGGGCCCGTTCGACCGCCTGGCCCCAGTACGTGCCGGCGACCATCAGGGCCGCGCCCAGGCCGGTGAGCAGCGTGAAGCGTTCGCCTGCGAGACCGATGCCCACCGCGGCGGCCCAGATCGGTTCGGTGCCGAGCAGCAGGCTGGCCCGGCTCGCGGAGGTGCGCTGGACCGCCCACGTCTGCGCCAGGAAGGCGAACACGCTGCAGAACAGGGCGAGATAGACCAGCTGGGCCCAGGTCGCGGCGTCGGCGTGCGCCAGGACCGGGAGGTCGCGTGCGGCGGGCACCAGGAACAGGGCCGAGCCGACCAGGGTCTGCACCGTCGTCAGCTGCAGCGGACGTATCGCCCGGCCCGCGGTGAGCCGTCCGACCAGTGCCACGTGCGCCGCCCGTACCACCGCGGCGCCGAGCATCAACAGGTCGCCGAGGCGGGGCGCGTGGAAGCCGTTGCCGGACATGAGGAGTCCGACGGCCAGCACGCACACCCCGGCGGCGGCGAAGAAGGCGGGAGGCAGGCCACCGGGGTGACCCGAGCGGTCGAGGAGAGGAGCGAGCACGATGGTCAGGCTGATGATCAGCCCCGCGTTGGCGGCACTCGTGTGGGCGACGCCGTACGTCTCCACCAGCAGGACCGCGGCCTGGGTGATCCCCAGGGGCACGCCGGCCCGGATCTCGTCACGGGTCCATCGCCGGGACCCTCGACGGCCGGTGGCGACGAGGCCGGCACAGGCGAGTGCGGACAGCGCGTACCGGGCGAAGAGCACCACGAGGACGGGCAGCGCGGCGGTTGCCGTCTGGGCGGAGAGGTAGCTGGAACCCCAGACGAGCGCGACAAGGAGAAGTACCGCATCGGTACGGCGGGCATCAGGCACGCGCCCACCCTGCACCCGCGACATCCCTGAAGCCCAGAACCACTTTCTAAACCAACCCTGTAGTTTCCCTACACTCAGTGGATGGACGAAAGACAGCTGCGGATCCTGCGGGAGCTCGGCGAACTGGGAAGCGTCACGGCCGTCGCCGAGGCGCTGCTGGTGACGCCCTCGGCGATTTCGCAGCAACTGCGGCTGCTGCAACGCGCGATGCCCGTCCCGCTCACCGAGCGTCAGGGGCGACGGCTGGTCCTCACCGACGCCGGGCAGGCCCTGGCCGGCGCGGCGATCGAGGTGGAGACGGCCCTGGAGCGGGCCCGGCATACGGTCGCCGAGTTCGTCGACCGGCCGGACGGCGAGGTGTCGGTGGCGGCCTTCCACAGCGCGGGCTCGGCGTTCTTCCCCTTGCTGCTACGGAGTCTCGCCGCACCCGACGGACCACGACTGGCCCTCGCCGACGCGGACGTGACACAGGACGACTTCCCGCCTCTGACCCGGGAGTACGACCTCGTACTCGCCCACCGCCTCGAACACACCCCGGGATGGCCGCGTACCGTGACCGCCACGACGCTGCTGCGTGAACCGCTCGACGTGGCCATGCCCGCCGATCACCCCCTGGCCGTCAAGCGGCGGCTCACCCCGCGTGACGTGGCCGAGCAGCCCTGGATCACGGCCCACGACGGCTTCCCGGTGCTGGCCACCATCGACGCCATCGCCACGGCCGCGGGCAGGCGGCTCCACATCGCCCACCGCATCAACGAGTTCGCCGTGGTCGCCGAGGCCGTCGCCGCCGGCGGAGGCCTCGCCCTGATGCCTCGCTGGACGATGCGCCCGCACCCCGCGCTGGTCCTCAGGCCGCTCAGCGGCGTACAGGCCTGGCGGCACATCGACGCGCTCCACCGTCCCGAGCGGACGGCCCGCAAAGCCGTCCGTACAGTCCTCGTCGAACTGCACCGCGCGGCCGGGACGATCCGCGGCCGGGGCTGACGGGACGGCGGCCTCAAGGCCTCAGACCTTGGATGGCCTCAGAAGGGATACCAGCGAACCGTCTCGTCCCCGTCCCGCAGCGAAGCCACCCGCCGCTCGAACTCCGCCAGCGCCTTCGGGTTGCTCGGCGCATGCTGGGCGACCCAGGCGCAGCTGGCCGTCTCACGCGCCCCGCGCAGTACGCCGCAACCGTCCCACTCGCGCACGTCCCAGCCGTACGTGTCCGTGAAGGAGTCGTACGCCTCGGGCGGCAGCCCGTAGCGGTCGCGGGACAGGGCCATCACCACCAGGTCGTGCTCGCGCAGATCGGCGGAGAACGTCTCCAGGTCGACCAGGACCGGGCCGTCGGGGCCGACATGGACGTTACGGGGCAGCGCGTCGCCGTGGATCGGGCCCGGCGGCAGCTGCGGGGTGAGTGCGGCGGCGGCCGTGGCGAAGCCGTCGCGGCGCTCGCGCAGATACGCGGCGTCCGCCGGGTCGATCGCGTCGCCCGCGAGCCGCAGCCAGCGCTCGACACCGCCCAGCAGCTCGCGGTGCGGCAGGGCGAAGGCGGGGGAGGGCAGGGCGTGCACCCTCCGCAGCAGTTCGGCCAGATCACGCGGTTCGGCGGGCCGTACGGGGGCGGGCAGCCGCTGCCAGACGGTCACGGGGTGACCGGCCACGAGTCGCGCCTCGGGCTCGGCGGCCCGTACCGCGGGGACGCCCGCCTCGGCGAGCCAGACCGCGATGGCGAGTTCCCGTCGCGCCCGGTCGAGGAGTTCGGCGTCGCGTCCCACCTTGACCACCAGGTCGCCGGCGGCGAACACGGCGTTCTCGCCCAGCGCGAGCAGCTCCGCGCCCTCCATGCCCTCCGTGCCCCTGCCAAGCCCTGCCTCGGCGAGCACGTCCCGAGCCCGTGCCTCGTCCATCACTCGTCTCCCATGGCTCGCAAGTCCGGCCGCCCAGTGTCGCATTCGCCCTGGTGGGAGCCCTCACCAGGGCATGCGCACTGCTTTGGTGCCGCGCCAGTCCGTCAGCACGATGGCGAGGGCCGCCAGGGTAGCCAGAGCTGCCTGGTTCCTGGTCACCCGAGTCCGGGATGCGGTTCGGCGACGACGTCGGGCCGGCTGACGAACGCGGCTTCCGGGCCGAAGCGGGACTCCAGCGCGTCCGCGAGGTCCTTGAGCGCCCCGGCGCAGTCGCCGTTGAACGAGGAGCCGTGCATCACCGCGAGCGTCGTCGGCCGCAGATCGGCGAGCGAGCGCAGCGCGGTCGTGGTGGCGGTCAGGCAGGAGATCTGGCGGAACGTCTCCTCGGACTCCAGCGCGAGTTCGACGAGGTTGTCGCCGGTGACGGCGGGACCGTTGCCGATATGGGTGAACAGGTCGCCGCAGAAGAGGGTGCGGGTGCGCTCCTCGAACAGCAGCCGGGACTCCCAGTTGTGCGGTACGTGGGGGGTGTTGATGTTACGGACGATCCGCCGCACCTGGCTGCCGCCGATGTCGAGACTCTCGCCGTCGTTCATCGGGCGCGGCGGCCGGGACGCCAGGTCGTTGAGGGTGACCGCACAGCCCAGGGCGTTGTGGGCGACTTCGGCGTGCGGGGCGGCGGCCAGGAACTCGTTCATCGCGCCGCACTCGTCGGCCTCGACATGCCCGAACGTCACCCAGCGCAGCCGCTCCACCGGCAGCACGCGCCCGATCGCCTCAGAGACCGCCGGGAAGGTCGCGCGCATCCCGGTGTGGAAGATCAGCGGTTCCTCGGCCGCGACCAGGAACTGGTTGAAGGTGAAGCCGGCGGGCGGGGCGATCTCGGGAAAGTGGGTCGAGATCCGGTAGATGCCCTCGGCGATCTCGTCGATACGCGTGTCCACGATGAACCGTCCCTTCCTGACGGCGACCGCCCTCTCCTGACGGCGTCGGACTCCGCTCTCCGTAGTACCTGATCCGGCCAGACCCCGCTACCGCGGACAAGGCCGCGGCAAAATAGGTTGCACGAGACGTCTCGTCTCGTCTATGGTCGTCGCCATGACCACCTCCCGCCCCGCCCACATCGCCATGTTCTCCATCGCCGCCCACGGGCATGTGAACCCGAGCCTCGAAGTGATCCGAGAGCTGGTATCCCGCGGGCACCGCGTGACGTACGCGATCCCGCCCGCCTTCGCCGAGAAGGTCGCCGAGACGGGCGCCGAGCCCAAGCTCTGGAAGTCGACGCTGCCGTCTGCCGACGACGACCCCGAGGCGTGGGGGACCGAGCTGATCGACCATATCGAGCCGTTCCTCAGCGACGCCCTCCAGGCGGAGCCGCAGCTTGCGGCCGCGTACGAGGGGGACGAGCCGGACCTGGTGCTCTACGACATCACGGCCTATCCGGCCCGGACCCTGGCCCACCGCTGGGGCGTACCGATCATGCAGTTCTCACCGAACCTCGTGGCCTGGGAGGGGTACGAGGAGGAGGTCGGGAGGCCGATGTTCGAGCCGCTCAAGCAGACACCGCGCGGCAAGGCCTTCTTCGAGACCTTCGCGCGCTGGATCGCCGACAGCGGTATGGAGCTCAGCGTCGAGGACTTCATGGGCCGGCCCGACCGCTGCCTCGTCCTCATCCCTGAGGCACTCCAGCCCAACGCCGACCGGGTCGACCGGAGTCGCTACACCTTCGTCGGCGCCTGCCAGGGCGACCGCTCGGCGCAGGGCGACTGGCAGCGTCCGGCCGGTGCCGAGAAGGTGCTGCTCGTGTCGCTGGGGTCGAGCTTCACGAAGCAGCCGGACTTCTACCGCGAGTGCGTCAAGGCCTTCGGCGATCTGCCGGGCTGGCACATGGTGCTCCAGATCGGCAAGCACGTCGACCCGGCCGAGCTCGGCACGATTCCCGGGAACGTGGAAGTACGGGACTGGGTGCCGCAGTTGGCGATCCTGAAGCAGGCCGACGCGTTCATCACGCACGCGGGCGCGGGCGGCAGCCAGGAGGGCCTGGCGACCGGTACGCCGATGGTGTGCGTGCCCCAGGCCGTCGACCAGTTCGGCAACGCCGACATGCTCCAGTCGCTCGGCGTCGCCCGCCACGTACCGATGGAGGAGGCGACCGCGCAGACTCTCCGCGAGGCCGTCCTCACGCTGACCGGCGACCCGGAGGTGGCGCGACGGCTCGGGGAGCTCCAGGAGCAGATGGCGACGGAGGGCGGCACGAAGCGCGCGGCGGATCTGATCGAGGCGGAACTCGAAAAGGGGCCGGTGGCACACCGACGGTGAAGTCATGTCGCCCCTCGCGGCGGTCAGTCAAGGGTCAGCTCCGCCAGCTTGACCACGGTGTTCCAGTTGCGGGTGGTGGCGATGAGGCCCTTCGTCAGCCGGGGCCTCGACAGGGTCTCCGCCAGCTTGGAGCGGCCGAGGCCCTCGGGGGCGTAGAGATAGAGGCAGCGGTCGCCGAGGCGGAACTCCTCGGGCAGGAAGGCCTGTTGGTCCAGTGACGCGAACCGTTCGGGGCCGGCCGGTGCCGAGAGGTACGTGACGTGGAGCTGCTTGGGCTGCAGTTCGGCGGCCGGGAACGGGCAGGCGTCCAGCACCGCCTGGAGATACGGGTGATCGCGGACCAGGACATCGGTCGTGAAGCCGAAGTGCTTCTCGATGGCCTGGGTGATGTCCGCGGCGAGGGAGTCCTCGTCGCGGCCTTCCGCGGTGAAGACCGCGTTGCCGCTCTGGAGGTAGGTGCTCACGCCGCCGAGGCCGAGCCCTTGCAGCAGCGTGCGCAGTTCGGCCATCGGGACTTTCTTGCTGCTGCCTACGTTGACCCCGCGCAAAAGCGCCGCATACGTCGTCATCCGCACACGATAAGGCGGCCGTCGTGCCCCGTGGGGGCGGGCACGACGGCCGCGGTCGTGGGAGTAACGCATTACTCGATACGCGCTACTCGATACGAGTTACTCATTACGAGTTACTCATTACTCGACGATCTTCAGGAGCTTGTTCGGCGTGCCCGGCGACGCGTTGGAGATCGTGTCCGCGGTCGCGCCGTCGGTGAGCGCCTGGCTGACCTGGTCCGGGGTGGCGTCGGGGTGGCCGGCCAGGTAGACGGCGGCGGCGCCCGCGACGTGCGGGGTCGCCATGGACGTACCGGAGATGGTGTTGGTGGCGTCGTCGCCGGTGTTCCAGTCGGAGGTGATCTCCGAGCCGGGGGCGTAAAGGTCCACGACGGAACCGAAGTTGGAGAAGTCCGACTGCTGGTCGTCCTCGGTGGAGGAGGCGACCGTGATGGCCTCGGGGACGCGGGCCGGTGAGCCCTGGCTCGCGTCGGCCGACTCGTTGCCCGCCGCGACGGCGAAGGTGACACCGGAGGCGATGGCCTTCTGGACGGCCGCGTCGAGGGCCTCGTCGACGGTGCCGCCGAGGCTCATGTTGGCGACGGACGGGCCGGAGTGGTTCGCAGTGACCCAGTCGATGCCCGCGACAACCTGCTCGGTGGTGCCGGAACCCTGGTCGTCGAGGACGCGGACGCCGACGATCTTCGCCTTCTTCGCGACGCCGTGCGCCTCGCCCGCGATGGTGCCCGCCACGTGCGTGCCGTGGCCGTTGCCGTCCTGGGCGGTGTCGTCGTTGTCGATCGCGTCGAAGCCGTCCGAGGCACGGCCGCCGAAGTCGCTGTGGCTGACGCGGACTCCGGTGTCGATGACGTACGCGGTGACGCCCTCACCGGCGCTGTCGGGGTAGTTGTAGGCGTCGTCGCCCGCGGTCTCGGTCTGGTCGATGCGGTCCAGGCCCCAGGAGGGCGGGTTGGCCTGGGTGGCGTCGATGTGGAACTTCTTGTTCTGGACCACCTTGGCGACGGACGCGTCGGCGGCCAGCCGCTTGGCCTCGGTCTCCGAAAGGCCGGACGCGGAGAAGCCGTTGACGGCCGAGGCGTAGGTGCGCTTCAGGGAACCGCCGTACTGCTGGGCGAGGTCCTTCTTGGCGCTCTTGGTGGTCTTCTCGTCGAGCAGCACGATGTAGCTGCCGGAAACGGCGCCCTTGGCGTCGAGGCCGTAGACCTTGCCCTCGGCCGGAGCGGCCGCACCGGCGGTGGTGCCCGCGACGACGGTCATGCCCACCGCGGTGGCGGTGGTGGCTATGGCCGCGGTCAGCTTCATTCTGCGCGCACGCTGCTGTGTTGCCATGAAGAGGGGTCTCCTCGTGGTGTCTGTGGGGGGTTTGTGTGGGGGGAAAACTCGCCGCCGGGCACGGAAAGTTACCCGGCGGTTGGCACGAAACCCTGGCTGATTGACGCGCGCAGATCAACACCTACATACACCTGTGACCCATTCAACAAGTGTTCGCAATAACAAAGCGGAACAGGGGCGACAGTTCGGACGCGGCGTCCGGCGGGCAGGACGCCCTGATCGCGACCCCGAGAAGTCCAAGTACGTGTAAGGGGCCTCCTCCTCCCAGATGCTGACGTCCCGGGGCCCAGGAGGAGGACCCGGCCCGCCGTCACTTCACCGGGCAGCACGACGAGACCTCTTTATCCGGCACATACCTTCGTAATGAACGAAGGAGGCGGCAGGGGGCCGTCGCCTGAAGACGAGGGGGCAAGCCCGTCATGGGGAACGGAGACACACGGGTGCGGGGCATAGCCGCCCGGGCCGGCGGCTGGAGTGCCCGGCATCGCTGGGCGGCCGTCGGGATCTGGATGCTGTTCGTCGTCCTGACGATGGGGCTCGGCTCCGCGGCGGGCACGGTCGAGGTCAAGGACAGCGATCAGATCAGCGGTGAGACCAGCCGGGCCGCGGCCATCGCCGAGGACGCCGGGATCGAGGAGCCGGCTGGGGAGACCGTGCTCGTCCAGGCCAAGGACTCCGGTATCAAGGCGACGGACGCGGACTTCCGCGCCGCCGTCACGGCCGTGATGCAGGCGGTCGAGAAGACCGGCAAGGTGACGGACGTGACCTCGCCGTACGAGACCGACACCATCTCGAAGGACGGCCGCAGCGCGCTCGTGCAGTTCGACATGCGCGGCGAGGCGGACACCGCGGGCGAGCGCGTGGAGCCCGTGCTCAAGGCTGTCGAAGAGGTGCAGAAGGACCATGAGTCGCTGACGATCGAGCAGATCGGCAGCGCCAGCATGATGAAGACGTTCGACGACGCGTTCGGTGAGGACTTCCAGCAGGCGGAGTACTCCGCCGTGCCCGTGGCGCTCGGCATCCTGCTGGTCGCGTTCGGCGCGGTGGTGGCGGCGCTGGTGCCGGTGGCCCTCGCGATCACCGCGATCGTCGCGACGATGGGTCTGATGAGCATCGTCAGCCATGTGATGCCGATGAGCGACACCGCAAGCTCCGTGATGCTGCTGGTGGGCCTCGCGGTCGGCGTCGACTACTGCCTGTTCTACCTGCGGCGCGAGCGCGAGGAGCGGGAGGCAGGACACGACTCGCAGACGGCACTCAGGATCGCCGCGGCGACCAGTGGCCGCGCCATCATCGTCTCCGGTGTCACGGTGTGCGTGGCGATGGCGGGCATGCTGTTCACCGGGATCGCCGAGTTCGAGGGAATGGGCCTGGCGTCGCTGATGGTCGTGGCGGTCGCCATGGTCGGCTCGGTGACGGTGCTGCCCGCGCTGCTCTCGCTGCTCGGTGGGCGCGTGGAGAATGGGCGGATTCCGTTCCTGCACCCGGACAAGCGGCGTAAGCGCAAGGACGGTACGGCCGGCGGTGAGAGCCGGTTCTGGAAGAGCGTGCTGCGGGTGGTGCTGGCCAAGCCCGGCATCTCGCTGGTGGTCGCGGCCGGTGCGCTGCTCGCCATCGCGGCTCCCGCGCTCGGCATGAAGACCCAGAACCTCACCCTGGACCAGGAGTTCGGCGACTCGCTGCCCATCGTGGCGACGTACGACCGGGTCAACGAGGCCTTCCCCGGCGGGTCCGACCCGGCCGAGGTGGTCGTCAAGGCCGAGGACATCAACTCGCCCGAGGTGAAGTCCGCGATCGCCGACTTCCGTGCGCAGGCGGTGGAGTCGGGTGCCTCGCGCGGCCCGATCGACGTCAAGGTGCACGACGCACAGAACATCGCCTTCGTGTACGTGCCGCTGGTGGGCGGTTCGGACCTCGACAAGGCCGAGGAGAGCCTGACGACCATCCGCGACGAGGTGCGTCCGGCGACGCTCGGCAAGGTCGACAGCCTCGAGGCGCCGGTCACCGGTCAGGTCGCGGGCTCGAAGGACTTCAACGACCAGCTCGCCGGCGCGGTGACTCCGGTCTTCGCCTTCGTCGTGGTCTTCGCCTTCCTGCTGATGCTGCTGTCGTTCCGCTCGCTGACGATCGCGATCACCTCGATCGTCCTCAACCTCCTTTCCGTGGGGGCGGCTTACGGCATCCTCGTCGGCGTCTTCCAGCACGGCTGGGGTGCCTCGCTGGTGGGCGCGGAGGGTGTGGGCGCCATCATCACCTGGCTGCCGCTGTTCCTCTTCGTGATCCTCTTCGGCCTGTCGATGGACTACCACGTGTTCGTGGTCTCGCGGATCCGCGAGGCACGGCTGCGGGGCCGTACGACGAAGGACGCCATCGAGCACGGCGTCGTCACCACGGCCGGTGTCGTCACCAGCGCCGCCGTCATCATGGTCGCCGTGTTCGCGATCTTCGGGACGCTGTCCATGCAGTCCATGAAGCAGATGGGCGTCGGCCTCGCGGCGGCGGTCCTCATCGACGCGACGATCATCCGCGGCGTACTGCTCCCGGCGGTGATGGCCCTCCTCGGCGAGCGCAACTGGTACTTCCCGAAGTGGCTGAACCGCCTGCCGGACCTCACGCACGACGAGACCCCCGAAGCGGTGACCCCGCCTCCGCCGCCGACGGTCGAGGGGGAGAAGGTCGGGGTCTGATCCTCTCGCGCTGATCTCGCGCTGATCTCGCGGTGATTTCCGTACGTGGCCGGGGTGCACGCACCCCGGCCACGTCGCTGTGCGCTGGTCTCGAAGCGGCTACCGGGACCGGGCCTCGATCCCGTTGAGGTCCCGCACGCCGAACGTCTGCGGTTCGGCCCGGCCCTCGCCAGCCGCCAACTCCCGTCCGGCAGCCGGTACTCGGTGGCCCAGTGGTCGATGTGGAAGCCCTCGTCGAAGTACGTGGCGAAACCGCAGCGGATCACCGCCGGGGTCCCCGGCGGTGTTGTGCCTTCTGCCCGGGGGTGGGTCGGGGCCGGGTCGAGGG
>NZ_JAAKZY010000248.1 GCF_011045015.1 Streptomyces scabichelini
CCGCCTGCCCACCCACCCCAAACCACCGGTCGTCCTGCTGCACGGATTCATAGACAACCGCTCGGTGTTCGTGCTGCTGCGCCGCTCCCTGGCCCAGCACGGCAGGCAACAGATCGAGTCGCTCAACTACTCCCCCCTGACCTGCGACATACGTGCCGCGGCCGAGCTGCTCGGCAGGCACATCGAGGAGATCTGCGAGCGCACCGGTCAGCAGGAGGTGGACATCGTCGGCCACAGCCTCGGCGGACTGATCGCGCGTTATTACGTGCAGCGTCTGGGCGGCGACGTCCGCGTACGGACGCTTGTGACATTGGGCACACCGCACTCGGGCACCCGTGTCGCACCGCTGATGAACGCGCATCCGATCGTGCGGCAGATGCGGCCCGGCTCCACCGTCCTCGAGGAACTGCGCGAGCCCGCACCGGTCTGCCGGACCCGTTTCGTGAGTTTCTGGAGCGACCTCGACCAGTTGATGGACCCGTTGGAGACCGCCTGTGTCGAGCACCCCGACCTGCTCGCGCACAACGTACGGGTGAGCGGGATCGGTCATCTCGCCCTGCCCGTACACCCGGCCGTCGCGGCCGGCATACGGCAGGCACTCGACATGGAGGCGGCAGAGGGAGCCCGCGCCACCGCCCGCACCGGCGGACTGACCGTGGCCTGACCGAGTAACGGGTATCCGAGGTAACGGGTATCCGAGTAGCCGAGTTCCGACCCCGGGGCGTCGCCAGACGCCTTCGCGCCCCCGCTTCCTCGAAACACCCGCCTCGAAACACCCCCACCCCTCGAACATTCATCGAACACAAGGCCAAAGCCGCGCCCGCCGTCCGCCGAAAGACGGCCGAATGCCCGTTTCCTGCGCGGGGGAAAATGGCCGAAGATTGTCGCGCCCGTCTACCGCCGGGTACAGTCACCGCACTGCTCTGCCAGCGCCCCTGTCGTCGAGGCGAAAGAGAAGTTGGTGAACGACCGTCACCCGTCGGGGACCGCATCGCCCTCGGCTCCGGCTCCCGAAGCCGCCTCGACGCCCTTCGCGTCGTACGGCCCCCAGGGAGTCCAGTACGGCGACTTCACCACGTATGACGGATACTCCGCCACTGGTTTTGAGGCGGCGCCCACCGGCATCTACGACACGACGGGCGGCTACGCGACGGGGGCCTTCGAGCCCACGACGACCTTCGAGTCCGATCCCCTCTTCGGCGACCTGCCGGGCAGCGGCGGCACGAGTTCGTACGACGCGTGGTCCACCGGTGGTAACCAGGCGCTGAACTACGACCCGTACGCGGCCCAGCACCACGCCGCGTACGACACCGGCGGCCATGACGCGACCGGCATCTGGACGGACACCGCCGGTCACCAGCGGCTCGCCGGGATCCCGGCGCAGTCCACGGGCCCCGACCCCACCGGTCAGTGGGACGCGAACGCCTGGCTTCAGGCCGAACCGTTGGGCCAGGCCCAGCAGTGGAACACGCAGACCTACGACTCGGGCGCGTACGACGCGACGGCGTGGAACTCGGACGGCGGCGACCAGCACGAGTCATACGACCCACACGATTCGTATGACCCGAACGATTCGTATGACCAGCAGGAGCCGTACGACCAGCAGGCCACAGCGATCTTCGAACAGGTCACGTACGAAGAACACGCCGAGCACGAGCACGAGCACGAAGAACCGGCTGTCATAGAGGGCGAGTTCACCCCCTCCGACGACCCGGACACCGGCAGCGGCAGCGGCAGCGGCAGCGGCAGCGGCAGCCACGATGAGCCCCCACTCCTCGACGCCGCCGCCCCCGTCACCAGCGTTCCCGGCCCCCGCTCGGGGTCACGCACCGCATCCCGTGCGGCCTCCCGCTCCCGCCGCCGCACCCCGCCCAAACGTTCCGCGCTGCTGACGGTCGCCGTGCCCTCCGCGTGTGTGATGGGTGTCGCCGGGATCGCGGCCGCGTCCGTGGGCAGCGGAAGCGGGAACGAGTCCAACGAGACGACGGCCGCCGCCCCCGACACGAGCGCCGTGAAGCCGGCGGCCGCCAACAACAAGCTGGACACCCAGCTCGAAAGCCTGACCGCGGACGCGGACGACTTCGCCGACCGGGCGAGCCGTACGCAGGAACGTATCGATCTCAAGGCCCAGCAGCTGGCCGAGAAGAAGAGGGCGGCGGCTGAGGCAGCCCGCAAGGAGCGGCTGCGTCCCAAGTTCGCCCTGCCGGTCAAGGATGAGGGGCTCAGCGCCTACTTCGGCCAGGCCGGTATCAACTGGATGTCCGTGCACACCGGTATCGACTTCCCCGTCTCGTACGGCACGCCGGTGCTGGCCGCGACCGACGGGGTCATCCGTACGGAGTGGAACAGCGCGTACGGAAACATGGTGGTCCTCACCGCGAAGGACGGCACGGAGACCTGGTACTGCCACCTCGCCAGCTACGGGGTCGCCTCGGGCGCCTCCGTGAAGGCCGGCGATCAGATCGCGTACTCCGGCAACTCCGGCAACTCGACCGGACCGCACCTCCACTTCGAGGTCCACCCGGGCGGCGGCGACGCGATCGACCCCCTGCCGTGGCTGCGCAGCCACGGCCTCGACCCGACGTAACCGAACCGCCCCGCCGCTCAACCACCAGGCCCCGCCCACCGAAGCCCGTGGGGCTACAGCTTCTCCACCGGCGCATACCGCAGCAGCAACCGCTTCGGCTTGGTGTCCCCGAAGTCGATCGTCGCCTCCGCGTTCGACCCCGTGCCCTTGACGCCGACCACCGTGCCGAGCCCGAACTGGTCGTGTGTGACCCGGTCCCCCACCGCCAGCGACACCACAGGCCTCTCCGTGGCCCCGCCCCGCCGCGTCGCGAAGCCGGACGCGCCCGAGGCCGCCGAGCGGGAGCGGGAGGAGGACAGGGACGCCGCCACGCCCGCGGCCGGGCCGGAGGCCACCGCTCCCATGGACCCCGTCCGCTTCCACTGCAGATGTGTGTCGGGGATCTCCTCCAGGAAGCGGGACGGCGGATTGTACGAGGGCTGTCCCCAGGCGCTGCGCATCGACGACCGCGTCAGATACAGCCGCTCACGCGCGCGCGTGATGCCGACGTACGCGAGCCGCCGCTCCTCCTCCAGCTCCTTGGTCTGGCCGAGGGCGCGCATGTGCGGGAAGACGCCGTCCTCCATGCCGGTCAGGAACACCACGGGGAATTCGAGGCCCTTGGCGGTGTGGAGGGTCATAAGCGTTATGACGCCTGAACCCTCCTCTTCCTCATCGGGGATCTGGTCGGAGTCGGCGACGAGTGCCACCTGCTCCAGGAAGTCGGACAGCGTGCCCGCCTCGCCCTCCCCGCGCTCCTGCTCGAACTCCAGGGCCACGGCGGCGAGTTCCTGGAGGTTCTCGATACGGGTCTCGTCCTGCGGGTCCGTGGACGCCTGGAGTTCGGCCAGGTAACCGGTGCGTTCGAGCACGGCCTCCAGGACCGTGGCCGGGCCCGCGCCCGACTCGACGATGGTCCGCAGGTCCTCCATCAGCGTGTTGAACCGCTTGACGGCGTTCGTGGAGCGGGCCGCCATGCCGTACGCCTCGTCGACGCGGCGCAGCGCCTGGGTGAAGCTGATCTTCTCGCGCGACGCGAGCGCGTCGATCATCGCCTCGGCGCGGTCGCCGATGCCGCGCTTGGGAACGTTGAGAATCCGCCTCAGCGGTACGGAGTCCTCCGGGTTGGCCAGGACCCTCAAGTACGCGAGGACGTCCCGGACTTCCTTGCGCTCGTAGAAGCGGACGCCGCCGACGACCTTGTAGGGCAGGCCGACGCGGATGAAGACCTCTTCGAAGACACGGGACTGCGCGTTCGTACGGTAGAAGACGGCGACGTCGCCCGCCTTCGCCTCGCCCGAGTCCGTCAGCCGGTCGATCTCGTCGGCGACGAACTGCGCCTCGTCGTGCTCCGTGTCGGCGACGTAGCCGGTGATCTGCGCACCCGCGCCCGCGTTGGTCCACAGGTTCTTGGGGCGCCGGCTTTCGTTGCGCTCGATGACGGCGTTGGCGGCGCTCAGGATCGTCTGTGTGGAGCGGTAGTTCTGCTCCAGGAGGATCGTCGTCGCGTCCGGGTAGTCCTCCTCGAACTGGAGGATGTTGCGGATGGTCGCGCCGCGGAAGGCGTAGATGGACTGGTCGGCGTCACCGACGACGCACAGCTCGCCAGGGGCCTGGTCCTCCCCGGAGGGGCCCACCAGCTCCCGTACGAGGGCGTACTGGGCGTGGTTCGTGTCCTGGTATTCGTCCACGAGGACGTGGCGGAAGCGGCGGCGGTAGTGCTCGGCGACGTCCGGGAACGCGCGCAGGAGGTTGACCGTCGTCATGATCAGGTCGTCGAAGTCGAGGGCGTTCGCCTCGCGCAGCCGCGACTGGTAGAGCGCGTACGCCTGGGCGAGGGTCTTCTCGAAGCCGTCGGTCGCCTGGCCCGCGAAGTCCTCCTCGTCGATCAGCTCGTTCTTCAGGTTCGAGATCTTGGCGCTGAAGGACTTGGGCGGGAAGCGCTTCGGGTCGAGGTCCAGGTCGCGGCAGACAAGGGCCATGAGGCGTTTCGAGTCGGCGGCGTCGTAGATCGAGAACGAGGATGTGAAGCCGAGCCTCTTCGACTCTCTGCGCAGGATGCGGACGCAGGCGCTGTGGAAGGTCATCACCCACATCGCGTTCGCGCGCGGGCCGACGAGGTGCTCGACTCGCTCCTTCATCTCGCCCGCGGCCTTGTTGGTGAAGGTGATCGCGAGGATCTGGCCGGGGTGCACACCGCGCTCGGCCAGCAGATACGCGATCCGGTGCGTGAGCACACGGGTCTTGCCGGAGCCGGCGCCGGCCACGATGAGCAGGGGGGAGCCGGAGTGCACGACCGCCGCGCGCTGGTTGTCGTTCAGCCCGTCCAGGAGCGCGGCCGCGTCCACGTGCGGGCGCGGGGCGCCGTCGCGGTAGTACGCATCTCTGTCGGGCGGCACGTCGAACTTCCCGCCGAACAGATCGTCCGGAACCGGCTCCGGTACGTGATCGTCCTCGGGCGGCGGCGGGGGCTCTTCCTCGTGGGCCCGCGAGGGCTTGAGGTCCGCCAGGAAGCTGTCATCAAAGAGGCTGCTCATCGCTCTCCGAGTCTAGGCCGCCCCACTGACAGCCCGCCGCCGCCCCGGAAACTCCGCCCGTACGAGTACCTGGAAGCTTCCCGGAAGGTCCCTAGAAGCCGAGGATCTTCCAGAGCTGGCCGCCCGGAGTCCTCTTGCCTTCCAGCGCCGTCCCGTCACGGTCGGCGACGGACCAGGCCGAGACGTACACCTTCCCGTCGTACGGATCCACCGCCACGCCCGCCGGGAAGGGCACCTTCACGCTCGTACGCTTGCCGTGCGCGACCTTGGTGACGCGGCCCGCGAAGAGCTCGCTGACGTACAGGTCGCCCTTGCCGTTGACGGCGATCCCGTTGATCGAGCCGAAGCCGCCCTTCCAGCCGAGGATCTTCCCGGTGCGGGGGTCGACCCGCCAGACGCGGGCGGTCGGTTTCGCGGCCTCGCCGTTCAGCTCGCCGACGTAGAGCTTGCCGTCGGGGCCGAGGGCGAGGGAGGTGGGCACGGACTCGTTCCTGTCGTGGTCGGGGAAGACGGTGAAGGGGCGGGCCTTGCCGTTCGGGGAGACGGCCACCAGATCGTTCCCGGCCGCGTCGGCGACGATCTTGCGGCCGTCGGGGAGCGCGAGCACCGCGTACGGATTGGATTCGAGGTTGGCCTTGTGCGGGTTGTACTTGAACTCGACGGCGGACACGTCGGCCGCGATCCTGGCCTTGCCGTGGCCGATGTTCAGCAGCTTGCCGAGGGTGTTCCAGGGCTTGCCCTTGGGGACGCCGGCCTCCGGCGGGGCCCAGGTCTCGACGCCCCACACGCTGCCGTTCAGGGCCGAGACGCCGTCGAGACCGGTCGCGAAGCCGCCGTCCTTGCCCGCCGCCGACGGCAGCCCGTCGACGACCCGGTGGTGGCGCCACTTTCCGCCGTCCCAGAAGACCTTGGTGACGGCGGCCGTGGTGCCGATGCACTGAATCTCTTCGGGGCTGCCGCCGCCGAGGCAGGTCTTTCCGCCTCGGCCGGCTTCGGCGACGTATACACGTCCGTGGTCGTAGGAGAGCTGCCGCGGATTGTCGAGGCCGGTCGCGATCACCCGGATCACGGGCTTCCCGGAGCTGTCGGCGCTCGCGGGAGCGACACCCGCCGTCACGGCGAGTGCGACCCCGGTGGCCGCGGCGAGGGCGAACCGTCCTTTGGGCGCTGTACGTACCATGCGAACCCCCTGAGTCCGAGCACCGGCACCAGGCCTTCCCGAGCCGGGCCGGCTTGACCCTAGCGCCAGAAAACGGGCGGACTCCGTAACTCCGGACAACCAACCCCAGATCCTTCCGTATTGGTCTCGCAGAGCGACGCTTGAGGCTAAGGTCACGAAAACGTATCGGGCATTTCGCTCATCAACCTTCACAAGAGCCACACGAGTTGGCTAGCTTTCGCGGTGGGCCGCTCGACCCCCACCGGCGAACGTCGCCGGGCCGTGCGGCCTCCGCCGAGTCCGGTACGCCCTCGTGGCCGCCCGGAGCCGGGGACCCACCGACCTTGGGGTGAATCGGTCCAACTCCCGCGAGGGATACGGACCGTAGGGCAAACCTTCCGAAGCACAGGCCCGAACCCGACAGCTAACTCGGTAGGCGGATGACGGAAGGAGTCGCCTTCGTGGCGCCACACCGCAAATCGCGGCCCCCCAGTCCCATGGGGATACGCACCCCTGCCCTGGCCACCGCCGCTCTCACATCGGTGGCTCTTCTCGGGCAGTCGGCGAACGCCTCGCCCTCCGCCGAACCGAGGCCGAGCCTCGACGAAGTCCAGAAGAAGGTCGACGACCTCTACCAGCAGGCGGAGACGGCCACCGAGAAGTACAACGGCGCCAAGGAGAAGACCTCCAAGCAGCGCAAGCGCGTCGACACCCTCCAGGACGACCTGGCCAAGCGCACGCAGAAGCTCAACGACGCGCGCGAGGAACTCGGTACGTTCGCCGCCGCGCAGTACCGCACGGGCGCCGCCGCCCCTGACACCGCGTCCCTGCTGCTCGCGGACAACCCGCAGGACTACTTCGACCAGAACCAGCTGATGGACCGGCTGACGAGCCGCCAGCAGCAGGCCGTCGACGACTACGCGACGCAGCAGTCCGAGATAACGCAGAAGCGCCAGGAGGCGTCCGAGAGCCTTCAGACGCTCAGCAAGACGCAGAACACCCTGAAGACGTCCAAGGCGGACGTCCAGCGGAAGCTCGCCGAGGCACGCCAGTTGCTCTCACGGCTGACCACCGAGGAGAAGGCGCGGCTCGCGGCGATCGAGAAGGAGAAGCAGGAGGAGGCCCGGCGCAAGGCCGAGGAACTGGCTCGGCAGCAGGCCGCCGCGGAGGAGAGGCAGCGCCAGGAGCAGCAGGCCCAGCAAAGCGCGGGGACCTCCACCGGCTCCGGGACCTCGACCGGCACGGGCAGCAGCGCGGGAACCAGCACCTCCACCGCCAAGGGCGAGAAGGCGATCGCCTTCGCCCGCTCCCAGACCGGCAAGCCGTACGTCTGGGGCGCCACCGGCCCCGACTCATACGACTGCTCCGGACTCACCCAGGCCGCCTGGAAGGCCGCCGGCGTCACCCTCCCCCGCACCACCTGGGACCAGGTCAAGGTCGGCACGACGGTCTCGATCGCCAACGCCCAGCCCGGCGATCTCGTGTTCTTCTACGACGACATCAGCCACGTCGGCCTCTACCTGGGCGACGGCATGATGATCCACGCCCCGAAGCCGGGTGCGTACGTCCGCGAGGAGTCGATCTACTACATGCCGATCCACAGCGTGGTCCGCCCGGCATAGCGTGGCCCGCCCGGCGTGAGGCACGCGCGCGTGGACCCCTTTTTGGGGTGCACGCGCGCGTAGGCCTCGTTCAGAGGCCCTCGGGCAAGCTTTCTCAGGTCCAGAGGACCGCGATGAAAATGTTCGCGGTGGTCAGCCCGCCCACCACCCCGAACAGCTCCTTCTCCACCTTCTCCTCGTCCCGCTTCACATACACGAGCCCAAGAATCACGATCAGCAGTGCCAGCTTCACGCCGATCTTGATGTTGTTGACCGTCTGGTCGTCGGCCTGGTTGAGGCCCACCAGGATCACGCCCGTGACGAGCATGGTCAGGGCGCCGTGGAGCATCGCGGGGCTGAAGCGGGCCGTTCCCTCGCTCATCGCCTTCATCTGGGTGAGGAAGCCGCCGAGGAGTGCGGCGATACCGATGATGTGCAGGGCGACGAAGAGATGGATGAGTACGTCCATGAGGCCGGAGCCTAGCCGGGGCCTCCGGCACGGCCTCACACCGCCCCACAGCCCTTGACGGGATCCCGTACGGCCCCTTTGGCGGGCCCTTGGCGGGAGAGTCCGTACGGACCTGCGGTGCCCATAGCACCGCCGCACCGCCCGCTCCCCCACAACTCCCGCATCGGTCACCGTGCCGCGTGAAGTCGGTGGCGACGGGCGGGGATCACGGTCGCATACGGTCACTGCGCGGCGCAGTCCCGCCAGTTCCGTACATGGCGTTACCAAGCCCGCACGCTCAGGTTTAGCGTCCTTCCTCAGGTGACCGGCTCCCTACCGCCGCCCAGGACCAGGGGCGGCCGCCGGACATCACCGCCGAGAAGGTCCGGCGGCGGCCCGCTCCCCCTGTGCGGGCCGCCGCCGGACGCGTAACCCCCTTCGGGAAGGAAGTGTGTCCAGGTGGCAGCGCACCGCAAGCCAAGACAGCGCTCACTCGGCGGTCTCGGTGGCAATACGGCCCGCACAGCCTTCACGGTCGCGCTCGCGGGCGCGGCGAGCGCCACCTCCTTCGAGGGAGCGGGGCACGCCGAGCCCCAACTGACGCCGGATCAGGTGAGGGCGAAGGTCGACAAGTTGTACCAGGAGGCGGAGATCGCCACCGAGAAGTACAACGGCGCCAAGGAGAAGGCCGAGAAGGCGGAGGGCCGACTCGACTCCCTGCAGGACGAGGCCGCACGCAGGACGGAACGGCTCAACTCCGAGCGGGACGCGCTGGGTTCGGTGGCCACCGCGCAGTACCGGGACGGGGGCCTCGACTCTGCGCTGCGGCTCATCCTCTCGTCGGATCCCGACCGGTACCTGGACGAGGCCGCGTTCGCCGAACGCGCCGGAAGCCGGCAGGCCTCGACCGTCTCGCGCGTACGCGGCCAACTGCGCGAGATCGAGCGGCTGCGCGGGGCCGCCCAGGTCGAGCTGACCTCGCTCAAGTCCCAGCAGGCGCAGCTGAAGCGGCACAAGAACACGGTCACCGGGAAGCTGGGCGAGGCCCGGCGGCTGCTGTCCCGGCTGACGGACGAAGAGCGGGCGCGGATCGGTGCGGACGACGCCGCCACGGCGCGCGCCGCACGCTCCGCCTCGGCCCCACGGGACCTGGGCTCGACTGCCGGGGCTCCCAACTCCCGTGCCGCTGCGGCGATTTCGTACGCGTACGAGAAGCTCGGCAGTCCGTACGTCTGGGGCGCCACCGGTCCTGACGCCTTCGACTGCTCAGGTCTCATGCAGGCCGCGTACCGCTCCGCCGGGATCTCCCTGCCCCGGACCACGTATGCCCAGATCGACGCCGGGGAGCGCGTCTCGCGCTCCGAACTCCGCCCAGGGGATCTGGTGTTCTTCTACTCGAGCGTCAGCCACGTGGGCCTCTACGTGGGCAATGGGCAGATGATCCACGCGCCCAATTCTTCGGCGCCGGTGCGGGTGGCTCCGCTGGACGAGATGCCGTTCGCAGGGGCGACTCGGGTGGCCTGAGCCGGCCCGACAGTCAAGGTCAGACCAGCCGGGCGAGGTCAGACCAGCCGTCGTGCCGTAGCCCACCGCGTCAGCTCGTGCCGGTTGGAGAGCTGGAGCTTGCGAAGCACCGCCGAGACATGGGACTCGACCGTCTTCACCGAGATGAACAGCTGCTTGGCGATCTCCTTGTAGGCGTAGCCGCGGGCGATGAGGCGCAGGACCTCGCGCTCGCGCTGGGTGAGACGGTCGAGGTCCTCGTCGACGGGCGGGGCGTCGGTGGAGGCGAAGGCGTCGAGGACGAAGCCGGCCAGGCGCGGGGAGAAGACCGCGTCGCCGTCCTGGACGCGGAAGATGGAGTCGACGAGGTCCGTGCCGGTGATGGTCTTCGTCACGTAGCCCCGGGCGCCGCCCCTGATCACGCCGATGACGTCCTCCGCCGCGTCCGACACGGACAGCGCGAGGAAACGGACCGGCTGTTCGGCGTCGGCCATCAACGGGGCGCAGCGGCGCAGGACTTCGACCCCGCCGCCGCCCGGCAGGTGCACGTCCAGGAGGACTACCTCGGGCCGGGTCGACGTGATGACCGAGACCGCCTGGTCGACGTCGGCGGCCTCCCCGACCACCTCGACACCTGTCCTCTCGGTCTGCCCGATCTCCGCCTGGACCCCCGTACGGAACATGCGATGGTCGTCGACGAGGACCACCCGCACCCGACGCTCGCCCGCCCCGCCGGCCGGCGTACCGCCGACAGGCTCGGCCGGCTCCACCGGCTCGCTCGCCCCGATCGCGTCGCTCATGTCTCCGCCCTCTCCATCTCCAGCTCGACCTCCGTGCCGCCGTCCGGCACGGCGCGCAGTCGGGCCGTACCGCCGTTGCGCTCCATGCGACCGATGATCGATTCTCTGACGCCCATGCGGTCGGCGGGTATCGCGTCCAGGTCGAAGCCGGGGCCGCGGTCCCTGACGGACACGAAGACCGCCTTGCCCTCGACTTCGGCGTAGACCTGCACTGCGCCACCCTCGCCACCGTACTTGGCCGCGTTCACCATCGCTTCCCTCGCGGCCTGCATCTGGGCCCCGATTCTCTCGTCGAGCGGGCAGTCGCCGACGACGACGACCTCTATGGGGACGCCGTGTTTGTCCTCCACCTCCGCCGCACTGCGCCGGACCGCCTCGGCAAGGGTGTCCGGCTCGTCGGCCTCGTCCTTCCCGGTGCCCTCCGGCTTGTAGAGCCAGGCGCGCAGGTCACGCTCCTGGGCGCGGGCGAGGCGGCGCACCTCGCCCGCGTTCTCCGCGTTCCGCTGTATCAGCGTCAGGGTGTGCAGTACCGAGTCGTGGACGTGGGCGGCCACCTCTGCCCGCTCCTGGGCACGGATACGCATCAGGCGCTCCTCGGAGAGGTCCTGGGTCATGCGTACGAGATAGGGGCCGGCGAGCAGCGCTATGCCGACGAGGACCGCGAGCGCCGCCTGCAGCACCGAGCCGAGGTGGGCGGCGGAGCCCTGGAGGACGAATATCCCGGAGACGCCCACGGTCACCAGCAGGACTCCGGCCGCGGAGCGGGCCAGTGTGAGGGTGCGCCGGTGGCGGCCGACCTCCATCCAGCGGGCCCGCCGCGCGTTGTCCGCCTGGCGCCAGACGAGCGCCACGCCCGCGCCGACGAGGACGACGGGCCAGAGATACGCCTTGGCCCCGCCGCTCAGGTCCACATTGCCGACGAAGACCATGGCGACCACGACCATCGCGAGCAGTGCGACGATCTGGCCCTTGTCCGGCTTGCGGGCGACGAGTCTGCGACGGCCGTCGGGGGAGGTCTCGGTGGCGATGGCCGGAGGCCGTCCGGTGTCCACGCCTCCGACGCCGAGTGGCACGAAGAACCAGAACGCGGCATACAGCAAGGCCCCGAGGCCTTCGCCCATGAACAGGCCGACGAAGACGAGCCGCACCCAGATCACGGGCAGCCCGAGATGCCCGGCGAGCCCCCGCGCCACGCCACCGAGCCAGCGTCCGTCGCTGCTGCGGTAGAGCTTGCGCGGCGGCCGCGGGTCCTCGACGGACACAGCTGCGACTTCCGGCATGCCATCGATGTTCACACGCCGGGCATGCCCGGTCATCAGGGTCGACCCCCGAGACTCCCCTGATCTTCGAAGCCGGGGGCGCCTCGGGGATCAAGGATCGAGGCGTCGGGGGCGATTTCAGGGTTCGGCCAGGGTCGTCCCGACTGCCGCCGGGCCGCCGCGGCCGTCACCATGGACACATGACAGATCACCAGCACGCCGCGACGGGTCCGGGACCCGGCTCCGGCCCGGGCCCCGGCGAGGCCCCGGCCGCCGGGCCGCGGGACGCGGTGCCCGCCGCCGACGCCTCGGCCTCCGCGGGCGTCTCGGGTGCCGCGGGCGCCTCGGGTGCCGCCGCGGGTGCCGCGAGTAAGGAACCGCGCGCGCACGGGGATCCGGCCATGTCCGGGGGTCCGGCCGTGCCCGAGGTCCCGCACAAGTTCCGGCGCGACCGGCGGCACAAGATGCTGGGCGGCGTGTGCGCGGGGCTCGGGCGGCAGTGCGACATGGATCCGGTGATCTTCCGCATCGTGCTCGCGGTGCTCTCGGCGACCGGCGGCATCGGCCTCATCTTCTACGGCTTCGTCTGGCTGTTCGTCGCGTACGAGGACGAGGACGAGAACGAGCTGCGCAAGCTGCTCACCGGCCGCGTGGACGGCCAGGCGCTGACGGCCGTGCTCTTCGCGCTGGTCGGCTGCGGGGTGTTCCTGTCGATGCTGGGCAACGGCGGGGTGCTCACCTTCGCCGCGACGCTCGCGCTGCTCCTCGCGGGCGCCGGGTACTGGTCACGGCAGCGCGGCGCCCCCGGACCCGACCCGCTCGCCGCGCAGGCGGTGGCCGACGCGCCGCCGGAGGCGCAGGCACCGCCCGTCCCCGCCTCCTTCTCCTCCTGGTGGCGCGAGCCCATCGTCAAGGACGGCACCCACGTGGGCGGCACGGGTTATCTATGGGGCCCAGGAGACACGCGAGACCGCGACATCGCCGCGGCGGTCAACATCGCGCAGGGCAACTACCGCCCGGACATACGGACGCGCGCGCCGAAACCTCGCGGCCCCCGCTGGATCGGCGGCTGGGTGTTCCTGCTCGCCCTGCTGGCGGGCACGCTCGGCACCGGCACGACCTGGGACGACAACGCGCTGGGCACCAGCCTCCAGACCGGTCTTGCCTGCGCGCTGATCGTGTTCGGCGCCGGCATCGCGGTCAGTGCGTTCCTGGGGCGTACGGGGGCGGGGTCGATCTTCCTCGCGATCGTCACCGCGGGGCTGCTGGCCTGCTCGGCGGCGCTGCCGAAGGACATCAGCACGCACTGGGTGCGCATGGACTGGACACCGGCCGCGGTGGCGGACGTACGGCCGACGTACGAACTCGGCACCGGCGTCGGCACACTGGATCTGACCCGGATAGACCTCGCCAAGGGCCAGACCGTGACGACGAGCGTCGAGGTCGGGGTGGGCCGCATCAAGGTCGTCGTGCCCGAGGACGCGACCGTGAAGCTGGACGTCGAGGTGGGCGTCGGCGACATCCAGTTCCCCGGCGACGGCAAACAGGACGTGGACGTGGCCCCGGACAAATACGAGCAACGAACCCTCAAGCCCACCGGCAACACCAAGAACGGCGGCACGCTCGACCTCACCCTCGAAGTCGGCGTCGGACAGGCGGAGGTGTCCCGTGCTACGTCATGACTTCCAGCCCGGCCGACTGATAGCGGGCGTCGTCCTCACGCTCAACGGCATCATCTACGCCGGCGACGCAGGCGGCCTCTGGGACACCCCTTGGTTCGCGGTGATCCCTCTGGTCATCGGCGGCCTCTTCCTGGCGGCGGCAGCGGGCACGGTGACGCACGCGATACGCCACCGCCGCAAGAGCCGCGCTTCCCAGGAGGCTTACCGGGAGACGCCCACGCACGGCTGAGCGGCTTGGTTAAGCCCGGTGCGGTACCGCGCCCCGCAAGGGGCGCGGGGCAGTGTCAATTTGCGGCTCCGCCGCGATGGGGGTCCCCCCGCTCGAGCGCAGCCGAGGGTGGGGGAGCGACCAGCCACGACGAACCCGCAGCTTCGAACCGCGCCCCCAGCGAACCGCGCCCCCTGCGGAGCGCTCAGTACGCCCCGGCTCGCTGCCTTCGGCGTGAGCGCAGCATCGAGTCGATCGAGAAGACCGACGCTCCGGCGAGTACGAGCGGGAGCCAGGCCATCAGGTAGGGGAGGTCGTTGCCGTAGTAGTACGGGTCCGAGGCCCAGCTCACGGTCAGCCAGAGGCTGAGGGAGATCAGGGCGCCGCCGAACGCGGCGAGACGGGCGAAGAGGCCGATCAGGGTACCGAGGCCGACGGCGAGCTCGCCGAAGGCGATGGCGTAGGCGAAGCCGACGGGGTTCTTGAGCGACAGGTCGACGAGGGCCGGGATGGCCGACGAGTCGCGCACCGTACGCATCATGTCGCCGATCGAACCGGAACCGGCCTCCGACATGAACGCGCTGTCTGTGAGTTTGTCGATCCCCGCGTAGATGAAGGTCACGCCGAGGAAGACGCGCAGGGGCAGCAGGGCGTACCGCGTGGCGGTGTCCCGCCAGTCCCGGCCTCCGCCGTCCAGGTAACCGGAGTGCGTGTCCATCCGCATACCGTGAGCCATCGCCCTCCGCCACCTCTCACCGACTCGCCGACAGTTCACCCCTCAACAGACCATACGTACGGTTGCCTCAGGCGGCTCAAGCAAGGAGCGACTTTTTAGCGCAAAGGTTTCGCCTCCGGCGGTTGGGCGAGGGGCCTACGGAGGCGGTCGGTTGGGTTTGGGGGCGGCTGCCGGTTCGTAGTGGCTTGTCGCGCAGTTCCCCGCGCCCCTGAAGGGCGCGGCAGGCGCCGACCGCCCCCACCC
>NZ_JAAKZY010000249.1 GCF_011045015.1 Streptomyces scabichelini
TCGCAGGGGGGCGGTGCGGGCGGTTTCCGGCCGGAACGTACGATCGGTGACCGTGCAAGGTTCGGAGAAGTCTTCCCGTCACGGCAGTCGCTCATCCACCATGGGCGGCATGCCACTGAACGACATGCCGTGGTGGCGCTGGCGCAGCAATGTGCGCTCCGCGCTGCACATGCTCTCCGACCCCGGCTTCCAGCAGAACGTCTGGCTCGCGGGCGTGGACGGGTACGGCGACGTCACCGACGCCGTGTACCGCCTCGTCGAGGACACCTGGCTCGACAACTGGTCCGCCGAGAAGTACGTCGGCACGATCTTCCGGGACTCGCAGGAGGCGGCGCTCGTCGACACCGCCGTACTGCGCGTGCTGCGGATCATGCACCAGGTGGGGCCGGACGCGCCTGTCTCCGCGTACCTCGACCACCACGCCTGGCCGGAGGCCGTACGGGCCGCCCGGGACGCGCACGTGCGCATGGCGGCGAGTGACGGGGAGGACCCCGATGCGCCTCCACGCACGCTCGAGGTGCTGCGGATCATGACGCGGTCCGCCTGACTGTACGTCCCGCACATCCCAGACATTCCAGGCATCCCGTACGTCCGTGTACTGGGACGTCTGCTCGCCGGGCCGTGCCGATATGGGACCCTGGCCTGCATGACCGAGCAGTCCGTCCGCGCGGCCGAGCCCGCCGCCGAGCAGTATGTCCTGACCCTTTCCTGCCCGGACGGGAAGGGGATCGTGCACGCTGTGTCGAGCTACCTCTTCATGACCGGATGCAATATCGAGGACAGCCAGCAGTTCGGCGACCACGACACGGGACTGTTCTTCATGAGGGTCCACTTCTCCGCGGATCCGCCGGTCAGCCTGGACAAGCTGCGCGCGAGCTTCGCCGCGATCGGTGACTCCTTCCGCATGGACTGGCAGCTCGACCGGGCCGAGGACAAGATGCGCATCGTCCTCATGGTCAGCAAATTCGGCCATTGTCTGAACGACCTGCTCTTCCGCACCCGGATCGGCGCGCTGCCCGTCGAGATCGCGGCCGTGGTGTCCAACCACACCGACTTCGCCGAACTCGTCGCCTCGTACGACATCCCCTTCCACCACATTCCGGTCACCAAGGACAACAAGCCGCAGGCCGAGGCGCAGCTCCTGGAGCTGGTGCGCGAGCAGGACGTCGAGCTCGTCGTCCTCGCCCGCTATATGCAGGTTCTCTCCGACGACCTCTGCAAGCAGCTGAGCGGCCGGATCATCAACATCCACCACTCCTTCCTGCCGAGCTTCAAGGGCGCGAAGCCGTACCACCAGGCGCACGCGCGCGGAGTGAAGCTCATCGGCGCCACCGCGCACTATGTGACGGCCGACCTCGACGAGGGCCCGATCATCGAGCAGGAGGTCGAGCGCGTGGGCCACGAGGTCTCGCCGGAGCAACTCGTAGCCGTGGGACGCGACGTGGAGTGCCAGGCGCTGGCGCGGGCGGTCAAGTGGCACGCGGAGCGCCGCATTCTGCTGAACGGACGGCGCACGGTCGTATTCGCCTGAGGCCCTGGGGAGCGGACGTACGCGCCCTGCATCCAGTCCGGCTACATCCGGCTACATCCGGCTCATCGAAGCCGCCGCGAACAGTACGTCCCTGATCGCTTCCCGGTCGCCGTCCTGCCCGGCGGCCGCCTCCTCCGGTGAGACGTGGCCGGCCGCGAGGCGGCAGAACTCGACCCCGTCCAGCGCCACATGGGCCACTTCGTGGTCGGCGGAGGGGAGCGCGCCGGGGGAGTCGAGTGGGATCAGCCACTCGCCGCCGCCGGCCCCCTCGATCTCCAGCCGCAGGCTGCGGCCGGGCGTACCGGCCGGGACGAGATGCCGCGCGTGACCGGGCCCGGCGAGCCCCGCCCGCCGACGCGCGGCCAGCGCCCCCGGCAGCATGCGCGCCCCGAGGTCGATCATCCGGTGCAGTTGCCGCGGGGCGGGCGGCTCGTACGGATAGTCCACGGCGTCCGCGATGTCCCCGGCATGCACCCAGCACTCGAAGGCCCGGTCCAGCATCGCGTCCCGCAGGGGCAGCTCGAAGTCGCCGTACGACACGGACAGTTGCCCCGAGCCTCCGCCGGCGAACGACACCGTACGCACCAGGTTGTGGCTCTGCTCGCGCCACGGGCCGTGTACGGAACGGGTGGGCGGGAACTGCCAGGAGCGCCAGAACGCCTCGGTGCGGCCGGCCGGGGTCGGCGCGTGGGCCGTGATCTCGCCGAGGGGGTCGTCGAGTCCGAGGGCGACCGCGACGAGACCGTCGACGCTCAGCAGGTGGGCGATGACTCCGGCGACGGTCGTGCGGCGGCTCGTGGGTTCGTCGCCCTCGAACCAGTGGAGCCGTACGGGCGCGTGCCACTCCCCGTCGCCGAAGTCCTGGAGCAGCGCGTCGAGCCGGGCGGCCTCCGCGTCGTACGGGGCGGCCCACTCGGGTACCGGTATGCGGGGCGGGCGCCGTTCGAGGCAGCTCTCGAGGACGCGTGTGCGCAGCGTCGGGTCGAGGTCGAGGCTCTCCGCCGGGTGCAGCAGTCCGACGGCCTCGCGCAGCCGCAGCGCCTCGTCCGCGCACGCGCCGCAGATACCGAGGTGATCCTCCACGGCCGCGGTCTCCTCCGGCGAGCACACGGCCAGCGCCCAGGCGCCGAGGAGTGACTTCAGCACCGGGTGTTCGAGCACGAGCGGCGCCGGCGGCGGATCGGGCAGCGGCAGTCCCGTGTCCTCCACGGAGGTACGCGGCATGGGGATGCGCGGCGGCCCGTCGGGCTCCTTCCCGTGCCCCTTCTCGGGGCCTTTGGGTCCGCCCGGCCCCTGCGGGCTCTGCGGCCCCTGCGGGCTCTGTGGCCCTTGCGGGTCCCGCGGCCCTTGCGGGTCCCGCGGTCCTTGCGGGTCCCGCGGTCCGTCCCCGGCTTCCGAGTCCGGTCGGCCGTTGCCCTGGGCACCCACACGGCCGTCGTGTTCCTCCTCCGGTTCCTCGGGCTCCCCGTACCTGTCGGGATCTTCGTCCCCGTCGTAATTCCCGTCGTACGCCTCGAAGTGGTCCGCGTCGTTCACCGCGCACCCCCGTATTCGGGTGGCGACCCGGACGGGCCGCTGTCGTGGGCGGTGGCCAGGAGCTGGAGGCCGAGGCGGAGACGGCGGCGGGCCTCGTCCTCGGTGACGTCGAGGTCGGCGGCGGCCTGGCGGTAGTCACGGCGCTGGAAGTACGCCAGGTCCAGGGCCGCACGCAGCGGGACGGGCATGGCCGTGACGATGTAGTCGGCGCGGGCGGCCACCGAGGCGCGGTGCACCCTGCGCTCCAGCTCCTCCGTGGTGCCCGGACCGCCCTGGGCGAGCGCGGCGGTCTCGGTCTGGCGCAGACGCTGCACGGCGAGGCGGTGGGTCAGCGTGGCGACCCAGGAGCGGAGGGGGCCCTGCCTGGGGTCGTACGCGTCCGCGTTCTCCCAGACGTGGGCGAACACCTCGCTCGTGATGCCATCGGCGGCCTGATCGTCCCTGAGCACGCGATGGGCGAGTGCGTGCACAAGTGAAGAGAAACGGTCGTAAAGCTCATGGAGCGCGGCGGCCTCCCCACGTGCGAGCCGCTGCTGCATCTTGCGGTCCCAGCGGGGCGGCGCGTCCTTGTTGGCCATACGGCCCCCTCACCCCTGGTCGTACCGGCGCCTGTCCCTGTGTTCACCGGATTCCGGTCTCCGGCGTCCCCTCGAATGTAGTCGGCAGCCCTGACGACGCACGCCCCTTTGTGGCAATGCGCGCCCTTGGGAGAGCCGCGGATGGTAGTGACCTCCTTACGTTGCGCATGCGCCTACCCTTTCTCGATCTGATCAGACACGATCGAATAAGCACGCGTACGACCAGAACGGGGTGCCCGGGGACACAAATTCGTTACCGGATTCGGGTGTTTCATGGAGCGAGGGCGGGGCAGCCGCGCACCCAGGGAAGCGTAGGAACCGCTTCCGCTTCCGTTCCGGGGTCTTCGGGACCTTTCGGGCTCGGGGCCTTTCGGGCTCAATTCGGGATCAGCATCGTCGAGGGAGAGGCAGGCGCGTGACGCTCAGAGTGACCGACGGCGAGCAGGGCGGCTGGGCCGTGCTCCAAGTGTCGGGCGAGATGGATCTGGTGACGTCACCGGTACTGCGCCAGCGCGTACACGATGCCGTGGCCGAGGGCCGCCGCAGCGTTGTCCTCGACCTCTCCGATGTCCTGTTCTGCGACTCCAGCGGCGTCGGCGTCCTCATAGCCACCCGCCGCCTGATCCGCTCCTGCCAGGGTCGGCTGCGTCTCATCCTCCCTGCCCAGGGAGCGGTGGACGGCTCCCACGTCAACCGGGTCCTCGGCGCCCTCGGCGTCCGCCGTCTCTTCGACGTCTATCCGGACGTCGGAGCGGCCGTGGACGACGAGTCGAGCCCGCTGTCGGCGTGATCCCGCGGGGCCGGCGTGATCCCGCGGATCCGGCGCGATCCCCGCGGGCCGACGTGCTCTCCTGGGAGCATCCCGACGGCGTGATCTCTGTCACGTGAAGGGGTTGATCATCCCGAGACATCGCGACGCCGTTGTCGCGAAATTCCCCCGGTCTTGGCACAAGCGTCGTTTTCTGCTCCCCAAGGGCCTCCGGCGTCGTACGCTCCGTGCCAGACGCACCCCACCTGATGTTAAGGCGGCCTGAAAAGACATGGTCAGCACCGAGTACGAGCGACGGATCGCCGCCCGGTTCGCCACTTTCGACCAGGACGGCAACGGCTATATCGACCGCGAGGATTTCAGCTCGGCGGCCAAGGCGCTGCTCGCCGAGTTCAATACGGCGGCCCGGTCCGACAGAGGACAGGCCGTCTACATCGGCGCGGAGGCCTTCTGGCAGGGCATGGCCGGGATAGCGGACCGGGACGGCGACCAGCGGATCACCCGCGAGGAGTTCGTGTACGGCGCGGTCAAGCGGCTGCGGGACAACCCGGACCGGTTCGCCGAGATCGCCCGCCCCTTCCTGGACGCGGCGCTCGCCGTGGCCGACGGTGACCAGGACGGCGCGGTGACCATCGACGAGACCGCACGGGTCCTCAAGGTCCTTGGCGTCGGCGCGGACATCGCCACCGCGGCGGCCACCGCGCTCGACACGGACGCCGACGGCCGCATCACCGAGCCGGAGATCGTGACCGCCTTCGCCCGCTACTTCACGGTGCCGGAGTAGTTTTCGCCGCTTCCGTAGTCTCCGAATTCCTCGAAGTCTTCGTACGCCTCGATGCGGCCCCTGTAGTTCCCGCAGCACCCGTAGTACTCGTGGCACCCGTAGTACCCGTAGTGCCTGAAAAACGCTCCCTGAGCTTGTACTTGAGCACCTTCCGCAGTGTCTCGTTGCGCGGAAGGGCGTCCACCACCTCCAGCTGCTCCGGCAGCTTGTGCACGGACAGTCCTTCCGCGCGGAGATACGAAATCACCGTCTCCAGAGACAACGCCGAAGCCCCCGGCGGCTGTTCGACCGCCTCGATCACGGCACAGACCCGCTCCCCGCGCTCGGCGTCCGGCAGCCCGATCACCGCCGCGTCCGCGACGTCCGGATGCCGGTGCAGCAGATCCTCGATCTCCTTGGCAGAGATGTTCTCGCCCTTGCGGATGATGACGTCCTTCAGGCGGCCGGTGAGCACCAGATGGCCGCTCTCCGTGAGATGCCCGAGGTCCCCGGTGATCAGGAAACCGTCCTCGTCGAAGGCCGCGGCGGTCTGCGCCGCGTCCAGGTAGCCCTTGCAGACGGCCTCCCCGCGCAGCCGCACCTCACCGTCCACGATCCGTATCTCCATGCCCTCCGGAGGCCGCCCCTCGGTCGTCGCCAGGTTCTCCGGGGTGTCGTCCGGCGACCCCATCGTGATCATCGGGACCTCGGTCATGCCGTACCCGTGGGTGAGCTGGACGCCCATCTCCTGTACGACGGAGTGATAGACCTCGGGCGGTTTCGGCGCCCCGCCGCCCGCGAGCAGGCGGAGGGTCGGAATGACGGGGGTCCCGGGCTGCTTCCGCTGCTCCGCCAGGAACATCGAGTAGAACGCGGTCGACCCGCCGGCCACCGTCACCCCGTGCTTGCGGTAGCCCTCCAGCGCGTCCGGCAGCGCGAACTGCTCGAACATCACCGCCGGGAATCCGTACAGCAGCAGCATCACCGTGTAGTCGGGTCCGGCGATGTGCGCGTACGGGAACGCCATCGAGCCCACGTCGTCGGCCGACAGATGCAGCGCGTGCGCGAGACACGACCCGCCCGCGATCAGCGAACGGTCCGTGTGCAGGACGCCCTTGGGGTCGGAGGTGGTCCCCGAGGTCCAGTAGATCCAGCGGACCGCGGTGCCGTCGGAGGGCGGGGCAGGGAGCACGGACGGATCGCCGTCGGGCAGGTCGTGGTCGTCGTACGCCTCGAAGATCCCCTTGGCGCCGAGTCGCCGCGCCATCTCGCCGTGGTCGAAGCCGCGCCACACACCGGGTACGGCGAAGTACTCGGCCTTCGACTCCCGCAGCGCGAAGCCGACCTCGCGGTCCCGGTAGAAGGGGATGACCGGCGACTGCACGGCGCCGAGGCGGGCCAGCGCGAAGGAGAGCAGGGCCGTCTCGATACGGGTGGGCAGCTGCCAGGCGACGACCGTGCCGGGGCGCACGCCCATGCCGTACAGCCCGGCCGCCACCCGCTCGGCACGGTTGCGCAGTTCCCCGAAGCTGAGCGCGCGGTCGTCCTGGAGGAGGACGGGGCGGTCGGGGGTGAGCTCGGCGCGGCGGGCGACCAGTTCCCAGAGGGTGCGGGATGCGCCGAGCGTGTGGGCGGTGTCGTTCACTGCAGCTGCCCCCTTTAGCTGACGGATAGTCAGATCGTGGGCAGAGCGTAGGCCGCGCCGCCTTGTCGGTCCAGGGGTGCGGAGCTAGCCTTCTTTCTGACGGTCCATCAGATACGGGCCCTCGTACCCGCCCGCCGGAGGGGACTGAACCCATGACCGAACTGCCTCGGATCATCAGCGTCGACGACCACGTGATCGAGCCCGCGCACCTCTTCGAGACCTGGCTGCCGAAGAAGTACCAGGACCGCGGGCCGAAGCCGCTGACCGCGGGCATCGGGGAACTCGCGTACGTGGGCGGCAAGTACCAGATCACGATGGACCCGGAAGGACCGCCGACCGACTGGTGGATCTACGAGGACCTCAAGTTCCCGTACAAGCGCAACATCGCAGCCGTCGGCTTCGACCGCGACGAGATGACGCTGGAGGGCATCACGCGCGCGGAGATGCGGCCGGGCTGCTGGGACCCGGTCGAGCGCCTGAAGGACATGGACGCCAACCACGTCGAGGGAAGCCTGTGCTTCCCGACCTTCCCGCGCTTCTGCGGGCAGACCTTCGCCGAGGCGCACGACAAGGAAGTGGCCCTGGCCTGCGTGCGTGCGTACAACGACTTCATGGTCGAGGAGTGGTGCGGCGACAGCGGCGGCCGCCTCATCCCGCTGTGCATCATCCCCCTGTGGGACATCGACCTCGCCGTCGCCGAGATCAAGCGGAACGCGGCGCGCGGCGTCAAGGCGGTGACCTTCTCCGAGATCCCCACCCACCTGGGGCTGCCCTCCATCCACTCCGGCTACTGGGACCCGTTCTTCGCGATCTGCCAGGAGACCGGCACGGTCGTCAACATGCACATCGGGTCGTCCTCGCAGATGCCCGCCGCCTCGCCGGACGCCCCGCCCGCCGTCCAGGCCGCGCTCAGCTTCAACAACGCGATGGCCTCGATGATGGACTTCCTGTTCAGTGGCGTACTGGTGAAGTTCCCGCGGCTCAAACTCGCCTATTCCGAAGGACAGATGGGCTGGATTCCGTACGCCCTGGAGCGCGCCGACGACGTCTGGGAGGAACACCGCGCCTGGGGCGGGGTGCGCGACCTGATCCCCGAGCCCCCGTCGACGTACTACTACCGGCAGATCTTCTGCTGCTTCTTCCGCGACAAGCACGGCGTCGCCTCGCTGGACGTGGTGGGCCGCGACAACGCGACCTTCGAGACCGACTACCCGCACGTCGACTCGACCTTCCCGCACACCAAGGAGGTCGCCCTCGACCATGTGAAGGGCCTCGACGACGAGACGGTCTACAAGCTGATGCGCGGCAACGCGATCCGCATGCTGGACCTGGACTTCGACAAGTAGACGAGCAGGACGAGCGGACGCGTCATGGACCTCGCGTACACGGAGGAAGAGGAGGAGTTCCGCGCCCGGCTGCGTGAGTGGCTGGGCAAGGTGCTCCCCACGCTGCCCCCGAAGCCGTCCCCCGACGACTGGCCCGCCCGGCGCGCGTACGACCTCGGCTGGCAGCGCATGCTGTACGACGCCGGGTACGCGGGCCTCCACTGGCCCGTCGACGCCGGCGGCCGAGGGGCGACCCCGACACAGCACCTGATCTTCCTGGAGGAGACGGAAAAGGCGGGCGCCCCCTACGTAGGGGCCAATTTCGTCGGCCTGCTGCATGCCGGGCCGACGATCGCGGCCGAGGGGACCGACGAGCAGCGGGCGCGCTGGCTGCCGCCCGTGCTGCGCGGCGAGGAGGTGTGGTGCCAGGGGTTCAGTGAGCCGGACGCCGGTTCGGACCTCGCGGCGTTGCGCACGCGCGCGTGGCGTGACGGCGACGACTACGTAGTGAGCGGGTCCAAAATCTGGACGTCCCATGCGGAAGTCGCCGACTGGTGCGAACTGCTGGTGCGTACGGATCCCCAGGCGCCGAAACACCGGGGCATCTCCTGGCTCGCGATGCCGATGGACGCCCCGGGAGTCACGGTCCGGCCCCTGCGTACGCTTGCGGGCTCCACCGAGTTCGCGGAGGTCTTCCTCGACGAGGTGCGGGTGCCGGTCGCCAACCGGGTCGGGCCCGAGAACGACGGCTGGCGCGTGACCATGGTGACCCTCTCCTTCGAGCGCGGCACGGCCTTCGTCGGCGAGGTCGTGGCCTGTCGGCGCGTCCTCGGCGAACTCGCCCGTGAGGCACGGAAGAACGGCCGCTGGGACGACCCCGTGCTGCGACGGCGGCTCGGCAGGCTGAACGCCGAGTTCCGCGCACTGTGGCGGCTCACGCAGTGGAACGTCAGTGAGTCCCAGCGGACGGGCGGTGTCCCCGGGATCGGGGGTTCGGTTTTCAAACTGAGATACTCACATGCGCGGCAGGAGCTGTACGACGCGGCCGCCGAGGTCCTGGGCCCGGAATCCCTTGACCTGTCCCGCGAGTGGCCCCTGGACCGGCTGTCGTCCCTCTCGTACACCATCGCGGCCGGCACTTCGCAGATCCAGCGGAACATCGTGGCCGAGCGGATCCTGGGCCTCCCGAAGGGGCGGTGACCTCCCGACATGGACTTCCAATTCACCGACGACCAGCGTGCGTTGCAGGCAGGCGTACGCGAACTGCTGGCCGGGCGCTTCGGGCGGGAACAGCTGCGGGCCGCGGTGGACGCCCCGGGCCTCGACCGCGTGCTGTGGCGGCAGCTGGGCGAGGCGGGCTTCTTCGCGCTGCGGCTTCCCGAGGCGGACGGCGGAGTCGGACTCGGGCTCCCCGAGGCCGTGCTGGCCTTCGAGGAGGCGGGCCGCGCGCTGCTGCCCGGCCCTCTGGTGGCCACGCACCTCGCGGCCGGCGAAGTCCCCGGAGCGGCCACGGGCGAGAGTGTCGTCGCGGCCGTCGACGGCACCCTCGTGGAGTGGCTGGACGAGGCGGACGTCGTACGCGGGGACGTGACGGGAGCCGTCGCGATGCGCTCGGCGGACCCGCTGACGCCCCTCCACCGGGTGCCACGGACCGCGCCGGCCGACCCCGTGGCCGTCCTCCTCACGGCAGCCGAGCAGCTCGGCTCGGCCGCCCGTACCTGCGAGCTGGCCGTGCAACACGCCCGGACCCGCGAGCAGTTCGGGCAGCCGATCGGGGCCTTCCAGGCGATCAAGCACCTGTGCGCGGGGATGCTGGTGCGTACGGAAGTGGCGCGCGTGGCGGTGTACGCGGCCGCCGTCACGGCCGACCCGCTCGACACCGCGGCGGCCGCACTGCTCGCCGACGAGGCGGCCGAGCAGGGCGCCCGTGACTGCCTTCAGGTGCACGGAGGCATGGGCTTCACATGGGAGTCCGACGTGCACCTTCACCTCAAACGGGCCTGGGTACGGGCCCGGCGCGGACGGAGCACGGCGGACGCCGAGGAGGCACTCGCCGAGGACCTGCTGTCCCCCGCGACGCGGTGAGGCGAGCCCCGAGCGGCTGCCGGCCGAGCTGTTTGTCGCCGATCGTGGCATACCTGAACGGACTCATGCCGCGGAACGGTGCATTCGGGAATTACCGAGCGTTGATACCGGGTTGTGTCCGATGCGTGACTCGTCACGGCCTGGAGTCGGCGCCCCGCTCCGGTACCTTGTGTGGGATGCGAGTGGAGCTGAGGCCGAGCCACCCCGGTGTTGCCCCTGAGGCGGCTCCGGATCCGGCGATGCGCAGCGCTCGCAGGGCGGGATCATGCCCCGGTCCAGCCTGTTCGACTCCCCGTGACGAGCGTCGCACAGTATGCCGCACGCGTACTCCTTCGCGCTGGAATATGCCCGAAGCGCTTGTTGGGGTGACTGTACGTCAACCATGCTGTCACGCAAGGGAGTCACGTTCCGTGATCCCAGTTTTGACCATGATCGTGGCCCTTGCGTGGCGCGAGGCGATGTGTCCGCCGGTTCGGATGGTGTGAACGGTGCAGGTGCTTCAAGTGCAGCTGGAGATCCGGCCCGACCCCGCGGAGGTGGGACGGGCCCGGAGATGGGCGCGTTCGCGGCTCGCCGGGTCCGGAATAGGAGCCGATGAGCCGTTGGCCGAGACGCTGATCCTGCTCGTCTCCGAACTGGTCACCAACGCCGTGGTGCACACCGGCTGTCCGGCCGTGCTGCGTCTGTCGCTGCCGGGCGCGACGGATGACGAGGCGACGGAGGAGAGTGCCTCGGAATCGCCGGAGGCTGCCGCCACCGTCCGCCTGGAGGTGGCCGACGCCAGCGCCCGCCCGCCGCACCCGCGGTGCGCGGACGGCGACGACACCAACGGTCGCGGCCTGGCGCTCGTCGACGGTCTCGCCGACCGCTGGGGCTGGAGCCCCGAGGGAGCCGGCAAACGCATCTGGTGCGAGGTGGACCGCTGTTCGGTCCGCACCGCGGAAGCGACGACGTGCGATGCGGCTCCGGCGGCGTACCAGGGTGGCACGACGGCGTACGAGGACCTGGCATACGAGGCGGTCTGAGCGGACGGTGCGGCCTTGCGCCCCGTAGGGGCGCGGGGCTGTTTCGATATGCGGCTCCGCCGCGTGGGCGCGACCAGCCCCAACGGACCCGCAGTTTCGAAATGCACCTCCAGCGCAGCGCCTGGGCGCACACGGGACACGGGATCCGGAACCCGGAGGAAGCGCGCAGCCGAGTGCGCCGGTCAATGCTTCGGTATGTGCGCTCACAATTCGGTCGTAAGTGATGAATCCCCGAACGGGTGTTGACGTGGCGTGTCCGTTTGATCACGCTTGTGTTCAGCGATTCGCCGTGAGGGGACGACGAGGGTTTCGGTGACGGGAGCCCTCGACGAGTGCGGGTCGTGATTCGGCGTCGGCTCCTACAGGGCCACGGGGTGTCCTCGCTCGAGCGGGGGTCGTCCGAGGGGCAGGGCGGGTACGCCGGAGCCGGATGGCGGCGCGCGGTGCCGTGCTCGGGGCAGCGGAGCGCGCCGCCAGACGATCCTCGGCGGCGGTGACGTCCGGGGAGTCGCAGGTGATCTCAGAGGATGGCGACCGGCGCCACGGGGGTTCCCGTGCCGCCGACGAACGGTTCGGGCATCGCCGACAGCAGGAACGTATGGCGGGATTCTTGTCCACAGGCTGTGGACAACTCTTCGAGGTTCCAGTTCTGGCCCTGAAGCATCCCCATCTCGACGAGGTCGAGGGCATGGACAGGCAGCCACAAATCCTCTATTTCCGGCGGAAATATCTCAAAGGTGAGAGTGTCGTTCGCGACCGCCGCGACATCCCGCGCGTGGAACCACTCCGGGGTACGGACGGACAGGCCGGGCGAGGGGTACGCGTACGCGTGCTTGTCGCCCGCCAGGTACAGCTGGACCTGTCCGGTGCGTACGAGGACGATGTCGCCGGAGCGGACGCGGGTGCCCGCGAACTCCTCCGCCGCGTCCAAGTCCTCCGGCGTCACGGCGTGATCGCCGTCGAGACGGTCCGTCCCACGCGCGCGGGCCACGTCCAGCAGGACGCCGCGCGAGACGATGTGCCGGGGCTTGTCGATGCCGCTGAACTCGGCGCCGGCATGAGCCGTGACGGTGTCGGCAGGACGGCCGTTGTAGATCTTCCCCGAGTGCGAGACATGGGTGAGCGCGTCCCAGTGGGTCGCCGCCTGCAGGCCCATCGTCACCGCGTCGTCGCTGCACGCCACCGTGCCCGGACCGAAGATCTCCTGGTTGATCTGCACCATGGCATGCAGCGGGTTGACGCGCCCCGGGATCATCCCGGTCTGGACGCCGTCCTGCTGGAGGGGCAGGGCAAGCGGGACGCGGCGGCCGGTGCGGACGGTCGCGGCGGCCTCGCGTACGACCTCGTCGGTGATCAGGTTCAGTGTGCCGATCTCGTCGTCGGCGCCCCAACGGCCCCAGTTGTTCACGCGCTTGGCGATCTCGTGGAACTCGTCCGGCAGTGACATGAGTCCTCCCCGGGGGCTTGTCTCCAGGTATCTGACGGGTCGTAGAATCAACTGAATCTAACGGTCCGTCAGAAACTGCGGGACGGGAAGGGGCCGGTGTGGGGAACTTCTTGGCAGACAAGGTCGTCGCCGTGACCGGAGCGGGACGGGGCATCGGACGCGCCGTCGCGCTCGCGGCCGCCGCCGAGGGCGCGCGGGTCGTCGTCAACGACTACGGGGTCTCCGTGGACGGCGCTTCACCGACGAGCGACGTCGCCGACGCCGTGGTGAAGGAGATCCTGGCGGCCGGGGGTGACGCGGTGGCCGTCGCCGACGACATCTCGACGATGGCGGGCGGGCAGCGGATCGTCGATGTCGCGCTGTCGTCGTACGGGCGGCTCGACGGGGTCGTGTGCGTGGCCGGGATCCTGCGCGAACGAATGCTGTTCAACATGTCCGAGGAGGAGTGGGACCCCGTGGTCGCCACGCATCTCAAGGGCACCTTCACGGTCTTCCGGGCGGCCTCGGCGGTGATGCGCAAGCAGGGCTCGGGCACACTGATCGGCTTCACCAGCGGCAACCACCAGGGCTCCGTCTCCCAGGCCAACTACAGCGCCGCTAAGGGCGGAATCATCTCGCTGGTACGGAGCGCCGCGCTCGGCCTGCACAAATACGGGGTGACCGCCAACGCGGTGGCACCTGTCGCACGTACGCGGATGTCGGCGAACGTACCCATGGAGCTGAAGGAGATCGGCGAGCCGGAGGACGTGGCCGCGCTGGTCGTCTATCTGCTGTCGGCCCGTGCCCGCGACGAGGGGATCACCGGGCAGGTCTACACGATCGCCGGACCGAAGATCGCGGTGTGGGCTCAGCCGCGGGAGTTGCGGGCGGCATACGCGGAAGGGGAGGCCTGGACTCCGGAGCGGATCGCGGACTTTCTGCCGGGCACGGTCGGCGTGGATCCGATGCCGATGCTGGAGCAGTTGGAGGCCATGGCCCGGGCGGCGGCGGAGAAGACGCGTCCCAACACGTAGCGGGTCGGAGGGTGGGAGGGAAGCATGGAGTTCGGATTCGGCGCCGAGGACGAGGCCTTCCGGAGCGAAGTGCGGGCCTGGCTTCGTACGCACCTTGCCACGGACCTTGCCGGTGACCCGCCACGGCGGGAGTGGGAGCGGGAGCTCGGGCGGGACGGATGGATCGGTCTCGGGTGGGGTGTCGGCGGCTACGGCAACCGTACGGCCAGCCTGGTCCAACAGGTCGTCTGGGCCGAGGAGTACGCCCGCTCCCGCGCCCCCGCGCGGTCAGGACACATCGGGGAGAACCTGCTGGCCCCGACCCTCCTCGCCCATGGCTCGGAGGAACAGAAGAGCCGCTTCCTGCCGCCGATCGCACGCGGCGAGGAGCTCTGGTGCCAGGGGTACAGCGAGCCGGGGGCGGGGTCGGATCTCGCCGGGGTGCGCACCGCGGCCGTACGCGAGGGGACCTCGTACCGCGTGACCGGCCAGAAGATCTGGACCTCCCTCGCCCATGAGGCGGACTGGTGCTTCGTGCTGACCCGTACCGAGCCCGGGTCGCGGCGGCATCACGGGCTGAGCTTTCTGCTGGTTCCGATGGATCAGCCGGGGCGGATCGAGGTGCGGCCGATCCGGCAGATGACGGGGACCAGCGAGTTCAACGAGGTCTTCTTCGACGGGGCACACGCGCGCGTGGAGCACGTCGTCGGGGGCGAGGGGCATGGATGGCGGGTCGCGATGGGGCTGCTGGGCTTTGAGCGGGGGGTCTCGACGCTGGCGCAACAGATCGGCTTCGCGGAGGAGTTGGGCCAGGTCCTGGAGAGGGCCGTCTCGACGGGGTCGGCGGACGATCCCGTCGTACGCGATCGTCTTGTGCGGCAGTGGGCGGAGCTGCGGACGATGCGGTGGAACGCCCTGCGGACGCTGGGGAGTTGGGGCTCGGGTGCGGGCTCGGGTGCGGGCTCGGGTGCGGGTTCGGGCACAAGAGCGGG